>JALFCJ010000099.1 GCA_022771185.1 Spirochaetales bacterium
CGTCATCTCCGCTATCGTCGCTACTCAGGGTGCTCAGCTCCAGGCTGGTGACGTACTCATGACAATCGGCGGAACAGTTGTTGAAGAAGTTGTTGAGGAAGCTCCAAAAGCTGAAGAGGCTCCTAAGGCTCCAGCAGCAAACGGTGGAACAGCAATCACAGCTCCAATGCCAGGTCTTGCCCTCAGATTCAACGTCAAAGTCGGAGATGCTGTAAAGAAGGATCAGGTTCTCTGTGTCATGGAAGCTATGAAGATGGAAAATGAAATCTACTCTCCATGTGACGGAACTGTTGCATCCATCAGCGTCAACCAGGGCGACCAGCTCCAGGGTGGCGATGTGATCATGACTATCGCGTAAGGAATAATTGTAATGAACGACATACTTAACGGACTTTATCAGCTGTGGATTACAACTGGACTCTACGGCTTTATCCATGAGGAGAAGGGATGGGGCATGGCAGTCATGATCCTCGTTGGCTTCCTTCTTCTCTACTTGGCTATCAAAAAAGGTTTTGAGCCTCTGTTGCTGATTCCAATTGGAATGGGATGTATTCTTTCAAACATCCCATACGCATACATTGCAAGCGTAGACCCTACAAGCACTCATGCAGCTGCAGGCTTCATCAAGATTCTCTACGATGCAGGTATCGAGACAGGTCTCTTCCCTATTCTCATCTTCATGGGCGTAGGATCAATGACAGACTTCGGTCCACTCATTGCCAACCCTAAGACTCTCCTTTTGGGAGCTGCCGCCCAGTTGGGTATCTTCACAGCTCTCCTTGGAGCTCTCCTACTCTCCTACATCCCTGGAATCAACTTCGACCTGGCAGTCGCTGGTTCAATCGGTATCATCGGAGGTGCTGACGGTCCTACAGCCATCTATGTAACTTCACGTCTTGCTCCAGCATACCTTGGATCCATCGCCGTAGCGGCATACTCATACATGGCACTGGTCCCTGTAATCCAGCCACCTATCATGAAGATGCTCACTACAGAGAAGGAAAGAAAGATCAGAATGTCTCAGCTCAGACCTGTTTCAAAGACAGAAAAGATCATCTTCCCTATCATGGTAATCACAATCTGTGCTATCCTCCTTCCTTCTGCAGCTCCACTTATCGGCGCTTTGATGTTCGGTAACTTGGCTAAGCAGTGCGGAGTCATCAACAGACTTGCAGATACTATGGAGAATGCATTGATGAACATCGTCACAATCTGTCTTGGTCTCTCAGTTGGATCAAAGATGGCTGCCGACAGATTCCTCAACCTGGAGACACTCGGTATCCTCCTACTTGGTATGATTGCATTCGGAATCGGAACAGCAGGCGGTGTTCTCTTGGCAAAGCTTATGAACAAGCTGGATCCAAAGCATCCTATCAACCCACTTATCGGAGCCGCCGGTGTATCTGCCGTTCCTATGGCTGCCCGTGTCGCATCTAAGGTCGGACAGGAAGCAGACAGCCAGAACTTCCTCTTGATGCATGCAATGGGACCAAACGTTGCAGGAGTCATCGGAAGTGCTGTTGCAGCAGGAACACTCTTGGCTGTTGTTCCTGGAATGCTCCAGTCTCTTCAGCCACTCTTAGGCTAATAACTCCTAAATTAATAGGGCTCACCTCAAAAGGGTGGGCCTTTATTGTTGACTACCTCCATTAAGTGTATATAATGTACTTATTCAATAAGTACATTAAAAGGAAGCGATGACTTTATTTATTTCCAACTCGTCGGATGACGCCATTTATTTTCAGATCGAGAATCAGATCAAAAATCAGATTCTAACAGGGGAACTTGTTTCAGGGACTCCCCTCCCTTCAATGCGAGTTCTCGCCAAGGATTTGAGAGTCAGCGTCATAACAGTGCAGAAAGCCTATGAAAATCTCTCAAGAGAGGGGTTTATTACAACTGGAGTCGGCAGGGGAACCTTCGTCAGTGACATTAAGGAATCAGTACTGAAAGAGAAAAACCTCTCTCTTGTTGAAGAATCTGTAAAAGATGCGGCAGGAAAGGCAAAGAGAGGCGGAATCGGAAAAGAAGAAGTCATTGCACTATTTGAAAAGCACTTTGAAAGCGAGGTGGTAAATGACAATTCTAGAAACAAAGAATCTTAGAAAAGACTACTCTTCCTTCTCTCTCGACAATATTAATCTCACCATCAAAGGCGGAGAAATAACAGCTCTTGTAGGAGAAAACGGAGCAGGAAAAAGCACTACTATAGGGTGTATATCTTCTATCATTGAAAAAACAGAAGGAACAATCCTCTTTAAAGACAAAGATATTTCTCTTCTTACACCAGAGGAAAGAGAGCGTTTGGCCTTTGCCTATGACGACACTTCTTTTCCTTTAGATTTCACTGTCAAAGATATTGAGAAATACGGGAAACTCCTCTTCTCCAGCTGGAATAACGATAAATGGAACTCTCTAAAAGAGAGGTTATCTCTACCGGAAGGAAAGAGGCTGAGAGAGTTTTCAAAGGGAATGAAAGCAAAAGCAGAGATAGCATATTGCCTTTCCCATGACCCCGATTTAATCATCCTCGACGAAACTACAGCAAGCTTGGATCCGGTGGTGCGAGATGAGCTGATGGATCTATTCCAGGAATATGTAATGGACGAGAATAAAGCTATTCTATTCTCTTCTCATATTACAAGCGACTTGGAGAAGATTGCAGACAGGATAGTATTTATACACAAAGGAAGACTTGTCCTCAGTGTAGACCACAATGAACTGGAGGAGAAATGGGGAATAGCCCATACAGAGAAGTCCTTCCCTTCCAATAAAGACGAGGGGGTGAAATATGAGCGTACAAGGCCTTATTCAAAAGATCTTCTCGTATCAGACAGAGAGAGTTTTAAAGCCTTACATCCTGAAACAAGTGTAGATAACGCTACTATCGAATCAATACTCTTAATGATTGCAAAAGGAGAGGAAGAAGAATGATCAAGGCTCTTTTATATAAAGATTTCAACGCTCTCAAAAGATACGCAAAAATAATGCTAGTGGTTGCTGTGGTATGTTCTTTTCTCTTTAAAGATGAAGGCTCATCTTTAATCGTCATGATATATGCAGCGTCTCTAATGCTCACTACTATGGCAATAGATGAGAGAGAGCACTTTCTACGTCGTGCCATATCTGACAGTGGAAGAAATAAAGCAATAGTAGGAGAAAAGTACATCCTCCTCTTTTTACTTGTCACAGCGGCTGTAGTGATATCAATTATTCTGGAAGTGGTGATGGCTGTTATCTACAAAAGACCTATAGAATGGGAAAGCCTATGCATTCTCATACTCTCAGGCTTCGCACTTACGTCTTTCTCTGGAGGAACAACCATCCCCCTCACCCTCAAATTTGGATCAGAGAAAGCAAGAATAATCCTTCTTCTCTGCTACATGGTGCCTGCTGTTTTATTGATGTGGCTCTTACCTAATCTAGACATTACTCTTTCTACAGCACTGATTTGTATTTTGATCATAGTGTTTTCACTACTTATGTACCTCATCTCTTTCTTTATTTCCCTGAAGATTCTTGATAACAAGGATTTCTAAAAAATAATTGCTTATTCCACCTCTTACACTCCATAATTGTTTAAGAGGTGGATATGACAGGAAAAAGAAAAGACTACATCACTTGGGATGAATACTTTATGGGAGTGGCTGTACTCTCTTCTATGAGAAGCAAGGATCCAAATACACAAGTAGGGGCATGCATCGTCTCTGATGACAAAAAAATCATCGGTGTGGGATATAACGGCTTTCCTCGTGGGTGCAGTGACGACACTCTTCCATGGGCAAGAGAAGGAGACTGGGGAGAAACCAAGTATCCTTATGTGTGCCATGCCGAACTAAACGCTATCCTTAACTGCAACAATGCATCTCTTCTCAAGGGCTCAACTCTATATGTGGCGCTCTTTCCTTGTAACGAGTGTGCAAAAGCTGTAATCCAGAGCGGCATAAAAAGAATCGTATACCTATCAGATAAATACAAAGACAGTGACGCTACAATAGCCAGCAAGAGAATGCTTGACGCAGCAGGTGTGGAATACACACAACTTGAAACAGAGAGAAAAGAACTGGTACTAAAGCTCGAGTAGAACATGGATTATATTATTAGGGAAATAAATGAGGAAGAGATCAAACTACTTGACCGCTTCCTCTATCTTGCGATTTATGTACATAAGGGAGAAGTTCCACCTCCTTTCGGTATTATCTATAAACCGGAACTTCAAGTTTACGTAGAAAACCTAGGAAAAGAGAAAGACGACCACATTCTCATTGCAGAAGCAGACGACAAAATTGTAGGTGCCGTATGGGTAAGGATTATGGACGACTACGGCCACATTGATGACGAGACGCCGTCTCTTATTATATCAGTAGAGAAAGAGTACAGAGGAAAAGGCATAGGAAGAAGCCTACTCTCTTCTATGCTCTCTCTACTTTCCAAGTGTGGATATAAAGCTGTTTCTCTCTCATGCCAGAAAGAAAACTATGCCGTATCGTTATATAAAAGCTTGGGCTTTGAAATAATCAAAGACATTGATGAAGAATATATAATGAGGAAGAGTCTTTAACTTTATTCTTCAACAAAACAAACGCTATTTCTCATAACACCTTCAATTTCATTATGGTCTTGTGCAAATGGTTCGACGACAACTTCTGTGGCAACAGTTAATACATTTTCCACCCTTTAGAAAGTTGCATTTACTTTTTCAAGTGCCCCTCTTGTTGCACATTGTTGCTTTTTCTTTTGACATCTGGAATATCTGATATATAATTACTTATATAGGTGGGTATCACAGACCGCTGCCATTGCCAGACAGAAGCTAAGGGGCCCCTTTTTTCGTGGAAGACACAGATGAAGGGAGCGATGCAATGTTCAGAATAGTAGTCAATTCACAAATCACAGAAACAAAAGAAAACAAGTCTCTCTTACGTTATCTAAGAGATGATCTACACATCACATCAGCTAAAGATGGATGCTCCGAGGGAGCATGTGGAACATGCACCATTCTTTTTGACGGAGAAGCAGTAAAGGCATGTACTCTGACAACAAAGATGGCTGACGGCCACTCTATCCTTACAGTAGAGGGTCTTTCTGACT
Source organism: Spirochaetales bacterium (assembly GCA_022771185.1). Classification (GTDB taxonomy): domain Bacteria; phylum Spirochaetota; class Spirochaetia; order Sphaerochaetales; family Sphaerochaetaceae; genus Ornithospirochaeta. Next base: position 5,092 of record JALFCJ010000099.1, read on the forward strand.
GGGAGAAGAAAGTCTACGACTACTCTTTCGGCAAGGCTGGAGCTGTACAATGTGGCTTCTGCATTCCTGGAATGGTTATGGCTGCAAAAGGGCTCTTAGATAAAGTCCAAGACCCGAGCGAAGAAGAAATAAGATACGCAATCAGAAACAATATATGCAGATGCACCGGTTATGTAAAAATAGTGGGAGCTATAAAACTAGCAGCAAAAATCTTCAATGAGGGGGGACTCGATGAAGAAAAGGAAGAATGGAAGATCGGTGCAAAAGTAAAAAGACCTGATGTAAGCGAAAAAGTCTTAGGTTATGGAAAGTATCCGGATGACCTTTATGTCGACGGAATGCTTCATGCAGTTGCTCTTAGATCCAAGTATCCGAGAGCAAAGCTTCTGGCGCTGGACAAAACAGAAGCAGAGAAGGCTGAAGGTGTAGTGGCTGTATTTACTGCCGACGATATTCCCGGAAACAAAACGGTGGGACACATCGTCAAAGACTGGGAGGCGATGATAGGAGTTGGAGAGGTCACAAGATTTCTTGGCGACCCTGTTGCCCTTGTCGTAGCCGATACCCGTGAAAATGCAGATAGGGCCAAAAATCTAATAAAAGTAGAGTACGAAGTACTACCTTTTATCTCATCTATTGACGATGCGAAGAAAGAGGGAGCGGTACTTGTCCATCCTGAATACAAAGGAAACATTGCCCAAGAGAGGCATATATCACGAGGCGACGCAGAGAAAGCTATCAAAGAATCGGAATATACATATACTTCCGTCTTCTCTACTCCTCATACTGAGCATGCCTTTCTGGAGCCAGAGTGTGCTCTTTCGCTTCCGACTGAAGAGGGGGTCAGAATATACTCTACAGACCAAGGAGTATTCGACACTCAGCATGAAACAGCTCCGATGCTGGGCCTCCCTTATGACAAAGTCGAAGTATTCAACTGCCTTGTAGGTGGAGGATTCGGCGGAAAAGAAGACGTTACTGTACAGCACTTGTCAGCTCTGGCCGCCTTCATTTTGAAAAAACCAGTCAAGATGAAGCTTACCCGACAAGAGAGCCTATTGTTCCATCCGAAGCGCCATCCGATGAGAGAGAAGCTTACTATAGGCGTAGATAAAGAAGGACGAATCAAAGGCGTTATTGCAGAAGTGGAAGCAGATACTGGAGCATACCAGTCTCTTTGTGGACCTGTACTGGAGAGAGCCTGCACACATGCCGCCGGTCCATACAACTACCAGAACTTCAAAATCGACGGATATGCATATTACACAAATAATCCTCCTTCAGGAGCATTCAGAGGCTTTGGCGTAACACAGACCTGCTTTGGTTTAGAAAGCGCTCTGGATAGAATAGCTGAGAAAGTAGGTATATCCAGTTGGGATATCAGGTATATAAATGCAATCAAACCCGGAGACGAACTACCTAACGGGCAGATAGCAGATCCATCTACAGGACTGAGAGAAACACTGGAAGCAGTAAAGGAAGACTACGAAAAAAACGAAGTCGTAGGTATTGCCTGTGCCATGAAAAACGCCGGTGTAGGCGTAGGACTTCCTGATTATGGACGAGTGAATCTTAAGGTAGAAAAAGGCAAAGTAATCATCAAATGTGCCGGATCCTGTATCGGCCAAGGTCTATGGTCTGTACTAAAGCAGATTGTTTCAGATATCTCTGGAGTAGATGGTGACAGTATTGAAGTTGAGAAGGCAAATACTTTTGCTCCTGATAGCGGTACCACCTCCGGTTCACGTCATACAACAATCACAGGAGAAGCTGCAAGAAGAGCTGCACTATTGTTGAAAAAAGAATTGGAAAATAAGACGCTTGAGGATATGGAAGGAGAGGAGTATTACGCTGAGTATCTGGGTAAAACAGATAAACTTGGCGCCCCTCTTCCCCACCCTGTCTCCCATATTGCATATGGCTACGCCACTCAGCTCTGTGTCCTGGATAAAGAGAGCGGAAAGATAAAGAAGATGGTTGCAGCCCATGATGTGGGAAAAGCCATCAACCCACTCTCCCTTGAGGGCCAGATTGAAGGCGGAGTAGTTATGGGTATGGGATATGCCCTGAGAGAGCGATATAGACTAGAGAACTGCAAGCCTATAGAAAAATACGCATCTTTAGGCCTATTCAGAGCAGACGAGTTACCTCCAATTGAAGCTAAGATCATTGAAAAAGATGGACTGACAGTAGCTTCTGGAGCCATAGGAGTTGGAGAAATAACATGTATTCCAACAGCTCCTGCCATTGCAAACGCTTATAGAAAACTGGATGGAATGGAGAGAAACAGACTTCCATTGGAAAATACTCCATATGAAATAAAACCATATCCAAAGAAGATACTCCCAAAGAAAGGAAAGAGACTCTTTGTTAATCCTGGCTCACGCTGTATCGGATGCGGAGAGTGTATGAGAGCCTGCGCCCTCACTTTCCATAAGACACCGGATCCGACTCTTTCTCTCTTGGATTTAAGAAAGACGAAAGACTATAAGCCAAGTGTATGTATTCAGTGTGGCAAGTGCGCTTCAGTATGCCCAGAGGGAGCCATCGCTCAAAACCCTAGTGGCGTTTATCTAATAGATAAAAAGAAATGTACTGGTTGCGGCAAGTGTAGGGAAATATGTCCGATGAAGGTCATTATCACCCTTCCTGATAACAAGAGCAGCAAGTGTATCGCATGTGGTTCTTGTGTAAAAGCCTGCCCTATGGATGTACTACAGATAGCAAAGGGAGAGTGATCAACTCTCCCCTCCTTCTATCTCTTTTCTCGATCTCTCCAAGGCCTTCTCTATATTCTCTTCCAATAAGCGTTGGAATCTTTGTGGTTCTCCCGAAAGCCGTTTATGTAAATCAGCTCTTGTTTTAGGGGGATCCAAGGCAAGGGATACTACATGGTGCTTATCCATGACACGGGAAGCAGGAACATTGAAAGAGCGGGCGATTTTATCTCGGGCTATATATATGTTCCTCACATATACCCTCTCACACTTTTTCAAATCTCTCCACCTGCAGATATTCTTCCAACCTGGAGTGGGCTCCTTGACCACCATTACTCTCTTCATGGCTTCGTCTACACTCTTTCCAAGGCCTTCTTTTGCAATAATTGAAGAGAGCACATCCTTAAGCTGATGTAGATACTTTACATCCAACAGCGCATATTCCATTAAATCAACGTCAATTGGCCTCTTGAGCCAGTTTGCCTGTTGGTTCTTCTTTTTATTTATATTTACTTCGATTCCAAGATACTCTTTCTCGAGCCCCAACAAGTTACCGTTATATCCGAGAATCTTGGCAGGAACCCTTACATCATAGACGTTGTTGATCTTTAGGCCATATACCTTATATATGAGGGCTGCATCCCCCTGGATATCGAACCATATCTTCTCTGTAGGTAGCGTAAAGAAAACCTCAAGGCCCTTCTTAGTAACACGAGAGGAACGGGGATCTATGATATAGAAGCCTTCGGTGTCGTAGATTTGAATCAAACATAAATGCTCGCCATAAATATGAAGGTTGTATTCGCCTTCAAAATCCACGGCAATGGAAGGCACGCTCTCCCATCTTTTACATTGGGTGATTATCTTCTCATCACTATCGAGTGTAGTGTATATCACTTTTCATCCCCCAGTTTTTCTGCCATTTTCCTTACCTTTTCCTTATAATTATCAACAAACTCTTTTGGTGCTACAGGCTCAGAGTCAGGAGCAAATGATAACACTTTTCCCATAACCTCCACATCACTTACAGCGGGGACAGAGATTTCATAGCTTCCATCTTCATTCCATTTGCTCTTCTGCTCTTTGTGCCAAATCTGGTTTGATACAATATTGGCTGCCGACGAGTAGAACCTCATTGTGTACCAAACAGGCTCCTCTTTTGCAGAAGAGAATATACCATAAGCACCTTCACTCTTCTTCAGTTTCTCTTCATCCCACTGAAAATGAGTATCCATCATTCTGATATTCTGCACTCTTGATAGATTGTATGTGCGTATATTGCCATATTTGGTCTCTACTTTCAAATACCAAAGCTGAGAGTAGTTGATGAGCTCCATAGGATGGACTTCAAGAGTTGTATGTTTTCCATTTACGTTAATATAATCCAGCTCCACGCACCTGTTTTCTTTGATAGCGGCCACCAGAGTTGTGAAAAGACTGTAGTCTACTTTCTCGATCGCAGAGTACATGTATCTTACAGGCCTGCGATTATTCGAAGCCTTATCGCTGTTTTTCGTAACATCAAACTGTTCTCTAAGAGGATTATATGCAGCATCTCTCATGGCTTCAGCAATGGTAGAGGATGCAAAGGCTTCGTTTAGTTTGGGCTTATCGCCATTGAAGACATAGTAATTACCTTTATCGCTTCTTACATACTCTACCGTAGCAAGCTTATCCATATAACCTATATCTGTAAGCCTTTCCCTGATAAACTCAATGTCTCTTCTGAACTCTCTATTGGAAGTACCGTATTTATTGCGGATATAACTGTAGTTCAGTCTTCCGTCCTCAAGACAAAGTACATTTATCATATCCATGATACGTTCCAATCTGCTCATATCTGATATTACCACAAATCCTTATTTATTGCATTTTCCTCAAAATAAAGGATGTATTCTTATGAAGTAAAAACACATGAATCTAATGTGTAATGACTAAGCCTTGTTCAGTCATCTTATTACATAATATATTTTACTGCAGATATTTACCAAAAAACGAGATTAAAAGAACAATCATTTTTTCTTGAATCCCGCCCCATGATGGTGGAAAATCAAACATAAGGGAAAATAGAAAAAATGGTACACAAAAACCCTATAGACACACACGGAAACGACAGATTCATTACAATAGGCGAGATAATGCTTCGTCTTACTCCTCCCAACTACGAGAAGATAAGAATGACACACTCCTTTGAAGCCAGCTATGGCGGAGCGGAAGCCAACATTGCACTGGCACTGGCAAACCTTGGGATAGACTCAACGTTCTTTTCAGTGGTTCCCAACAACAGCGTCGGTAAGAGTGCCATAAGAATGCTGAGAAGTAACGATGTCCACTGTACGCCTGTAATTCTATCGACTCCAGAGGAGACTCCGACCCATAGACTTGGAAGCTACTATCTTGAAACAGGTTACGGCATAAGACCAAGTAAGGTCATTTACGACCGAAAGCACAGTGCCATAACAGAGTATGACTTTTCCAACTATGACCTTAAGGGACTACTTAAGGACTTCACTTGGCTACACCTTTCCGGTATCACACCGGCATTGGGAGCAAACTGCAAGAAACTTATTATGGATGCTCTCAAGTGTGCAAAGGAATTGGGGCTTACTGTAAGCTTTGACGGTAACTTCAGAAGTACACTCTGGTCCTGGGATGAAGCGAGGGACTTCTGCACAGAATGCCTTCCATATATAGATGTATTAATCGGAATTGAGCCATATCATCTATATAAGGATCCTCAATACACCACAAAGGGTGATGTAAAAGATGATATCCCGTTTCATCCTACTTATGAACAGCAGAAAAAGATCTTCGATGAATTCAAAAAGCAGTATCCGAACCTAAAGTGCATCGCGCGTCACGTTCGATATGCAAATAGCGGAAGTGAAAATAGTCTCAAAGCTTATCTATGGTATGAAGGAAACACAATCGAGAGTAAGATGTTTACATTCACGATCCTGGACCGTGTAGGAGGCGGAGACGCTTTTGCTTCAGATCTGATCTACGCAATGATGAACGAATACTCGCCGGAGGATATGATCAACTTTGCAGTTGCTTCCAGCGCTATAAAGCACACGATCAGAGGGGATGCAAACATCACAGATGATGCAGAAACAATCAAAAAGCTTATGAATATGAACTACGACATCAGAAGATGAAATAAATCTCCGCTAGCTTTTCTTTAACGTATAACACACGACTCGAAAGATTACACCTTATCCCTCACTCAGTCTTTAGTATAGATAAAGTAAGGGGTATGTTTTTCTTCACATTTAGACTAAAGGGAAGGAGCCATAATACTTAAACTCAAAGCCTTCAGTCTCACTAATCTTTAGAAACTCACCGTATCCAGCGTCCTCTAGCTCTATAAGCCAAATGTAATCGCCAAGCTTAGTCTTCAAAGGACGGGAAGTTATAGCTACTGGCTCAGAAGAGCCCATAGCTTTGATTAGTTGAGGAAAATCAGAGATATTTCCCTTTGCAGAGAAAAGCATCCTATCAGATTTCTCTTTTTCTCCTTCCCCCTCTCTAATGGCGTAGAATCTTGTTTTATTGGCATCGCTTTCCTGAATGCGAGGTGCATACACTTCCAAGTCATATACACTGGCTGCGGCGGCAGAAGCGACTGCGGCGACGCTTCCATCACTTACAGAAGCAAGTCTCGCCCCCTCAGCGGTACTGGAAACAATACATGTCTCTGCAAAAGGAAGGTTTACTTCAAGCCACACCTTTCCCTGTATCAGCCCCTGTTCATGGGAGCAAACCACCTTTATGTCTGATAACTTTGTCCCCTTCTTTACAAGGAGCGCCTGATCAATAACAAGCTCTGTCTCACAAACTACTGATATATCATCATGGGAAAGTAGTTCGTCTATATATGCAGTTACAGGGCCACCAACAGTGTTTTCCTGAGGGATTACAGCATAGCTACAATTACCGTCAAGCATGGTGTCAACGGCATCCTTGACAGTCTTTTCAGCATAATAAGATGCATCATCGCCGAAGAACAGCATCGCAGCCTGGCCCGTATAAGTTCCTTCGGGACCAAGATATGAAACTCTTTCGCCTCTTGGCTGTACCCATTCCTTGTATACACATAAAGTTGTACATGATACAAGTGTCAGTACAAGAAGCAGTATTACCAGATATTTTTTCATGAAATAAATCTACTTCTTTACTATTTACTTCATCAAGATTCTACTGATGATTCTTTGGAGAGATGTTGAATTATGTCAAGCTTATCTTATTACACCAATGTAGCGCTCTCTCCACTTATGATATTGAGTCAGTTAAACTTTCCCTCTTGAGGTAAAAATATCAAAAGACTAGGATATGGGCGATGGAAAAGAACCTCCTTAAGTCTACATTCAGCGATAAAGTATTTCTAAAAAACTTATTCTCTCTGGCCCTGCCCATTGCCTTCCAAAGCTTGATGCTTTCTCTTGTAGGAGCCTCAGATACAATAATGCTTGGTTCCCTGGACCAAAGCTCTATGGCAGCCGTTTCACTTGCTACTCAGCTCCAGTTTATACAAAACCTGACTATATCAGGAATAATCGCAGCCTTCCATGTACTTGGAGCCCAATACTCAGGAAAAGACGATAGAAAGACAGTAAATATGGTACTGTGCATGACGCTGAGAATCTCTATAGTAGTAAGTGTCCTGACCTTTGTTGTCTGTTACTTTTTCCCTTACTTTGCCATGAGGATCTTTACAAATGTAGAAGAATTATTGGTAATCGGAGTGAGTTACTTGAAGATAGCCTCTTTCTCTTATCTTATTACAGGTCTCTCCCAATGCTTCTTGGCACAGATAAAACTAGGAAAGAACACAAAGAAAGTCGCAACTATCAGCACAATTGCAGTTATTCTCAACATCTCTCTAAATGCTGTCTTTATCTTCGGCCTCTTAGGCTTACCAAAAATGGGAGTAATGGGTGCGGCCCTTGCAACAGTCATTTCAAGAGTCATAGAGCTTGTATTATCGATAATAGAGTGTTGGAAAGATAAAAGAATAAAACCGGATCTAAGTAAGCTTTTTGCTTTTGACAAGTCACTATCCAAAGACTACATCAGGCAGCTCTTACCTCTACTAGGAGCATACCTAATATGGACTCTTGGCATCTCATCATACAGTGCATTCCTAGGTCACATGGGAGTAGATGCTTCTGCAGCAAATTCATTGGCCCTCACACTGAGAAACCTTGTACAGAGCTTTACAAAGGGACTGGCAGGAGGTGCCAGCATTCTTATCGGTTATGAGTTGGGAAGCGGCAACACAGAACGAGCAAGAATCTATGGAGATAGACTCAGCATCCTCTCCCTGGTCTGTGGCTTTCTCACTGCCCTACTTGTAATATTAGCCATTAAGCCTTCCCTTATGTTGGTGGAGCTCTCTGATAAAGCAACTTCTTACTTTATCTCAATGTCATTTATTCTTGCTCTCTATGTCATTGGAGCCAGCTATAACTCAGTAGTCATCAATGGAATGTTCGCCTCCGGAGGAGACACTCTATTCGACTGTTACTCCATAATAGTATCAATGTGGTGCATCGCCATTCCTTTGGCGTTTATGGGAACATTTGTATTTAATTGGCCAGTGGCAGCAGTATTTATCTGCACCTGTCTTGATGAAGTTGGAAAAATACCATGGACTCTACACCATTACAGAAAGTATAAGTGGGTGAAAGACCTGACAAAAAGCGCTTAAAAACGGCACCCAAAAGGATGCCGCACACACACACTTTCTTTTCTCTTACTTAAGACCAAAGCGGGAAACGAATGCTTCTGCGTTCTGGATGGAACCGCCAGCTGCACCCTTGACAATATTGTTGACAAGAAGACAGAAACCAATCTTTCCACCCTTCTTTCTGATTCTACCTGTATAAACAACCATTCCCTTAGGGCTACCCCAGAAAGCATACTTCGGCTGAGGGAAAGTAGGCTCGTCTGAGTAGACGATAGGCTGCTTTGGAGTAGATGGCAGATCCTGGACTTCTTTGAAGTCTGCCCATGCCTTGATGATATCTTCACACTCGACATCCTTCTCCAAGTCAAGCCATACTGTCTCCAAGTGACCGAACATAACAGGAACACGGACAGTGAAAGCATATACTTCAGGATCGATGGAGAGAATCTTCTTGATTTCTTTTACAATCTTTTCTTCTTCGCCCTTGATGTAAGGAATACAGTTATCTGTAATATCGAAGGAAGAGAGACCTGGATAACCTGCACCGGAAACAGACTGATAGCTGTTTACTGTGACTGTCTTGATACCGAACTGTCTGAGAGGAGCGAGAGCCATTGCAAGACCTGTTGTCACACAGTTAGCGTTTGTTACACAGAAACCTGTCTGAGGATAACCCTGTTCCCTGATAAGATCCAACTGCTCAATATTCGTGTCTGGGATAAGAATTGGAACATCGCTGTCATATCTCATTGCAGCTGCATTAGAGAATACATAGAAACCATTTGCTCTGAGCTGAGGTTCAGCTTCTCTTGCTACATCTGCAGGAAGAGCGGAGAACACAATTCTTACGCCTGCTTCGAGCATAGCATCATGGTTGAACTCTTTGATTTCAATATCTTTAATCTCACTTGGCATTTCAAAGGGCATTACCCAATGAACTGTTTCGGAATACTTCATTCCGACTCTTGCAGCAGATGCTGTAACATAGCTCAATTCAAACCAGGGATGATCAGAAAGCATCCACATGAAAACCTGACCAACGGCACCAGTTGCTCCCAATACAGCAACCTTGATTTTCTTGTTGTCCATAAATGAAACAACCTCCAAGCATATGAAATTAGGCGTACTATAATAAATGACGAAAGGATGCGCAATACCATAGAGTCAAGAATGTTATAAACTTAATTCATTTGTTATAAAAATAACATTTTATATAACTATTTCTAGCTATTTAAAGATTATAAAGATGTAATTGTTGACTCATATTCTCTCTTTCCATTACCTTTTCAATACTCGAAAATACTGGTATATTAAATAGTTGTGGCACTATGGCTTTTTTTATGCCGTATTGTCTATAATGGAAACTCCAAGGAGGCCACAATGGCTAGCAAGAAAGATACTCTGACACTTGGCTACGGCTGCATCTCCTGCGGCCACAACAAGGACATCAATCTCTACAAAGACATGTATAAAATGTCTACAGAGAAGAATGCAGATCATGCAGAAGAGGGCACAGAATTCCTTAAAGAGCTGAAAAACAATCCACCTAAGAGAACAAGATGCAGATTCTATGACAGTGCAGATGGCCTGTTGTGCGAATATTTCGTAGAACGTGATTATGTCGCTGAAAACGGAAGATGCCCTGATTATTTGGAAGTCAAGTTCGAGAAGGCTCCTGCACAGCGTAAGAGCGCTATTATCGAGACAGAATCCACTATCGATGAAGATACTTCCGATATGAGAGAGGTCACAGATGACGAAAATGAAGACGATGAACCATTGGAGTTAGATGACGAAGAATAAGAAATAATTCTCTTTGTATGAGGGTTGCCAGGGTGGTGACCCTTTTTTATCTCGATAATCTTATTACTGTGTTACCTATAGGCAAATAAAAAATCCCTATTCGGGATTTCTTTGGAGAAGAGCGGACTTGAACCGCCTACCTTTTGAATGCCATTCAAACGCTCTAACCAGATGAGCTACTTCCCCATTCATTTTTCTTTCTTTTTTTTCATATTGTCGTAAAATTTTATTGATAGTCAAGGGGACGACAATGAAAAAGGAACAATCTACAGGTGGAGATATTGTCCCTCTGCCCAGACATTCTGAAAACTTCAAAGTAAACAGAATGATCAGTTATATTGAAAAACATTGGAACAGCACTATTGAACTGGAGGAACTAGCCTCATGGGCAGGCTCTTCGCCCTGCTATGCCTCTGCCCTCTTTTCAAGGACTATGTGCATGACATTTATCCAATACTTAAATGCACTGAGAGTAAACAAGGCTTCCAAGCTCCTTGTGGACAGTAACATGTCCATAAAGGACATATCAGACTTCTGTGGTTTTCAGAACTCCAGCTACTTTATCCACATCTTCCACAGCCTAAGCGGTTCTACCCCAGGTGAGTATAGAAAGAGGAAAAAGTGCAAGTTAGTCTATAGCGTATATCTGGATAGTTTCAACGAAGGAGGAATTAATGAGTTCGTTGACAGTGTCACAGATGGTGACTGAGGAAGAACACGATATAGAAGTTGAGAAGATGGACTCACCCTCTTTATTGTGAGCAAGGGAGCTATTACGAATGACTACTCCAAAATCTTCTATCCTCTTTTCAGCTTCTTCCAGGCTCAGATCGTTTTTTGTAAGATTAACTTCAATAGCCCCGCCTCTGTATAGTGTGACATATTGCCGTTTCTAAGAAGCAGAATCTGTATAAGCAGTATCAATAGTGTTGCAGAGATGCCTAGAACATACAAACCAGATCCACTAGCAAGGCCTACTCCTACATTAGCCCATAATCCTAGAGCTGTAGTGAGTCCCACAATATTATCACACTTAACAAATATTACTCCTGCTCCGATAAATCCTATTGCCTGAACTACTCCTGCTGCTATGTGTGATACCTCTACATGCACGGAAGAGAGAGTGATGACATCCATAAATCCATACTTTGAGATAATCACCATCAATGCGGAGGCCATTGCAACAACCATATGTGTCCTAATCCCTGCATTTTTGTTTCTACTCTACCTCTCCCAACCAATGACCATACCACATACGAAGGAGACAATAAGACGGAGAAGAAAAAAAGTTGCTGCGGCACATCTACCTGAAATTCCATTGTTTCTTCTCCTTTTTTATTCATCTTTATTTTCCCAAAGAAGGAGCATAATTCAACATCTGGAAAACGTAGTCAGATTAAATCTATGTTAATTAACTCAGAAACAAGGACGTATACCCCATATAACCCTACAAAGATGTAGACATATCTCTGCATCTTGGCGCTGTCTACTTTCCCGTTCATCTTTCTCCCTATAACAGAGCCAAGGAAAACTGTATTGTAACTATATACTCTCAGTTTATAACAAATAAACTTTTTAATCTTCGATATTAGTATTATTTTTTAGAGATAAATCTTATTTTATGTTATTATTTTTATATCTAATAGGAGAAAACAAAAAAATGCTTTCGATTTATCAACTAATGAGATATCTACGCACCAATCATCATATTGCCATAAAAAGTTCTCAGACACAGGATCTTCGAAACATAGGATACTACCATGGATATAAAGGTTATAGGTTTATACGAGAAGATAGAAAACAAATATCTTTTTCTTCTTTAGATGAAATAATAGCTCTGAATAAATATGACATGTACCTTAAAGCAATCTTGTACCCAAATGTAATGTTCATAGAAAATGCACTTAAAAGTTATGTAATCGAATCATTACTCAAGGACAGCAAATCAGAAAACTTTGATATTATTTTCAATAAATCGCTAATATCATACAAAGCCCATAGTCATGGCACACGTTCATATAAAGATGCGTACACAAAACGGATGAATTTGAAAATAAAGATTTATTCTGCCCTTGTACGCGATTATCATAAAAGAAGTGTTGTATCTCATTTTTTTGACAAAGATATCTCCATTCCAATTTGGGCAATTTTTGAAACATTGACACTTGGAGAATTTGGAACATTATTCGAATGTTCTTCCAAAACAGTAAAACTGTATGTTTCGAAAATCATAAAGTTACCAACAAACCTTGATTCAGATGGAATGATTACACAATTCTTTATATATACTATCAAAGACTTAAGAAACGCTATTGCTCATAATAATGTGATATTCGATACAAGATTTAAAACTGGAAATATAAATAATAGACTTATTTTATTATTAGAAAAAGAATTAAATATTCAAAATATGGATTTCAAGTACATAGATGCATATGTAATTATGATTACCTACTTTTTGAAAAAGATGGGTAAATCAAAAAAAGAATGTAAAAGTTTTGTTATATCATATCACCAGCAAACTGAATATTTGAGAGAGAAAATACCAGTCAATATATATTATCAAGTTGTAGGAACGCAACATAAATCCAACATAAAAGCTCTCCTGGATTTCATCCAGAAATCATAAATATCTTGCTTTTTTTGAAAGGTGGAAGTACACTAAATATAGGAATTGCGATGGGCGTCTTCGGACTACATCTTAAAGAACCTGATGCGTCGGGTTCTCTTTTTTTAATAAGTTTATCGAAAACTATCAGAGTGCAATTACAATGTTAATTAACTCAGAAACAAGGACGTATACCCCATATAACCCTACAAAGATGTAGACATATCTCTGCATCTTGGCGCTGTCTACTTTCCCGTTTATCTTTCTCCCTATAACAGAACCAAGGAAAGTGGCGACAAGAACTATAGCCAAGAAACCAATATCTCCCCTATCCAAGGCTCCTAGCCCCATACGAGACAATAATCCAATTGTGCTTTGAAAAAGAAAGAAACACTGTATAGTAGCTATATATTCGTCGTTATTCTCGATAGATGGCCTAAGATACATTGCAGCAGGTGGTCCGCTGATTCCTGTAAAACCATTGGAGAGCCCGCTGATCACACCCATCACCGCCCCCTTTAAAGGTGTAGGCTCAATGGAGATTCCTTTCTTTGAAAGAAGGAACACAAGGACAAGTATTATAAAGACTACTCCCAAGAGCATCTTCAAGATACTTTGGTCAAAGGAGAAAGACCAAAGAGTAAATAGTATTGTAGAGATTCCCATTGGGATGAGTATAGGAATAAGGACACTCCACCTTATTTTTCTCCACATCTTTGAAACAACCAGAACTGTCAGAAAGAGACATGAAATCTGGTTAAAAGCAACGGCCTTCCCGAAGGGAAGAATAAACGGGAGTATGGCCATTATCAAGACACCGTTTCCAAAGCCCATTGACGTCTGAAGAATAGAACCGATAAAAGGAATGAGGGAAAAGATAAGTATCTCTATCATGCTTTATTCCAAAAATAAGGATGCTATAACCAATAATAGACCCAGCACAGCTCCAGAGATAGTAGTTTTCTTCTCTTTTGAGTGGAGAGCAGATGGCATAAGCTCCCAGAAGAGAATATACAATACCATTCCCAGTGCCAAAGACATCAATACGATAAAGAAAGATGGAGATAGAATAGAAGAGAGCCCCATCATCACCAATCCCCCGATGAATGTGGAGAATGATGAGAGAATAAGGATAGTGTTTCTCTTACCCTTACTCTCGCTCTTGAGAGTGGAATATATCAAAGCACCCATTGGAATATTATGCAGCGCTACTCCTAGAGCAAGTGTAATACCGCTATTTAAGCTTTGGGATGCAACACTATATACAGTCATACCTTCCACAATGTTGTGTAAAACAATAGCTATAGCGCTCATTATACCGATATGTACAAGGTTCCCCTCTTCGCTTTCCTCGCTTCCTTCATGCTCAGGGACAAAGTGATCCAATACCTTTAGTATCACTATTCCCAGGGCACAAAGTGCAATAACAAGTAAGTATCCCAGGCCACTGGTCTCTTCCACTATTTCAGGGATCAAATCAAGAAAGGCGACCCCTGCCATGGCTCCCAATGAAAGGGAAGAAATAAAGCTCTGGACATGAGCTTTATTTGAAGTAAGTTTGGCAAAGACCATGCCCAAGCCAAAAACAATAGATAAACACAATACAACAAGTAAAGCCATATCAAACCTTCTCCTTATTCTTTCTGCACTCTCCACATAACCCATCCAAGACTGTTGTGGTAAGCGTCTCGAAGCCCAAGAGGTCATCTACAGCCTTTCTTATGGCTTCTGTGGTGGCTCCATCCAAGTGCTCGGTCTTTCCACAGACTCGACACTTGATATGCATATGCATAGGACAGAGAGACCCTGAATATTGATATTGGGTCCTTCTTCCAATGCTTCCCGTGCGCCTTACTTTCCCTTCCTTTTCTAAGGAATCGACAATTCTATAGACAGTGCTCTTCTTTGCCTCTGGAAGAGAGGCGCATATATCTTCCATGGAGAAAGAAAGCTGAGAGTTCTTCTCCAGAAAAGCTAGGACTTCTTTTCTGGAATGGGTATCATATTTCACAGAAAATGAGAATAATTCTCATTTTTGCCTTTGGTCAATACCGAAGGATGAAAAGATACATAAAAACAACACTTATTTACCATTGGCAACATTTTTATAGGGGGTTATCTTTTTTTCATGAACAATTACAGAAGACCATTCTTCAGCGGAAGAAACGGAGCAGACGAATTATCAGTGACCTTGGTGATACTGGGTGTGGTGCTCTTTCTTGCCGCTCCCATATTTGATGAAAGAATAATCCAAGGCATATTCATACTTCTTGGAGGAGTATCTGCATTTCTCGGCATTTTCAGATCACTATCAAAGAACGTAGGAAAAAGAAGATCAGAAAACATTGCATTCGTCAACTTTTTTAGAAGCGAAAGCGATGCTGAGAAAGAACAGAAAAAGAGAGAAAAAGAAGCAAAGAAAAAGGCTGAGGAAGAGAGAAAAGCCAGACGAAAGGAAGAAGAGAAGACCCATGCCTTCTTTAAGTGTCCGCAGTGTGGAAAAGAACTTCGAGTCCCTAGAGGAAAGGGCAAAATCAGAATCAAATGTCCTAACTGCGGAGAGCAGTTCATAAGGAAGACTTGATATGTTCGGATATATCGTCCTTTCATCTTCTGCCCCAAAGGAGGACAGAAAGACCTACAGAGAGGCCTACTGCGGTTTATGCCATACACTGAAAGATAAGTATGGTAAGGCGGGCATGCTCTCCCTCTCCTATGACATGACATTTCTTTCTCTTCTTTTGTCAGATATAGAAGATTCACCAAAGATAGAGGGAAAAGAGAGATGCCTTGTTCATCCCATTGTAGAACATAAGTTCTTTACAACATCTGTCATGGAATACACAGCTTCTATGCAGATTCTTCTCTCCCATTATGCTCTTGTTGATTACAATAATGATGAAAAGAAAGAAAAGAAAGACCGTTTCCTTCCTTTCATCCCTGAAATAGAGAAGACATACAAAAGACAAAGCGACGCATTGAAGAAAAACCTCGCCCTTATTTGGGAGAATGAAAATAAGGGCGTAAAAGACGCATACCAAAACTCTCTCTTATTCGGAGAGGCTCTTGGAGAGATCTTTGTAAAAGATGAAAACAGCCATTTTGCCCCGGATTTGAGAATGATGGGGTGTGGAATGGGAAGATTTATCTACCTCCTCGATGCATGGGACGACAGAAAGAAAGATCAGAAAAACAATAGATACAATCCACTTCCTTCCGATATTACGGAAGAAGAAATAAGGACAATGCTCATCGACGCAGCATCTTGTGCAACATCAGCTATGGAGCACATGCCTCTTGATGATTATGTGCCATTGTTCGAAAATATCCTGTACCATGGCATGTGGAGCAGATTTAAGGTTGAGGTAAAAGGCAATGAGTGATCCTTATGAAGTTTTGGGACTAAAACAAGGGGCCAGTGAAGAAGAAGTCAAAAAGGCTTATAAAACTTTGGCGAAAAAATATCACCCTGACGTTACAGGTAACGATCCTGCAGCAGCCCAGAAGATGCAGGAGATAAACTCTGCATATGATGCCATCATCAACCATAAGTCTTACTCGTCTTCCTCATCTTCTTATGGCTACAGCCAATCCTCCTATGGTGGTGGCTATGGCTATAGCAATGAAAGAGAAGAAGAGTCAAATGAAATGAGGGCTGCCGCTTCATATATCCATGCTCGTCACTTCAGAGAAGCTTTACATGTATTGTCCACGGTACCTTTTGAGAAGAGAAGTGGACGTTGGTACTATCTCTCTGCTTTAGCCAAAGGTTATAGCGGAGACACAACAGGTGCCTATAGCGACATATCAGAAGCAATAAAAAAAGAACCAGGAAATATGGAATACCAATCTTTCCTGGATCGTCTCAATGGATCAAGAAACTTCTATACTCAGAGACAAAGTGCGTATGGACCCAGTGGATCCGGCTTCTTCAGCTGCTGCCTGCCACTGATGCTTCTGAACATGTGCTGTCCTGGTTATTTCTGCATTTGCTGAAGAACTTCGACTACAATGTTTCTCTGAGGAGCGAGAAGGTTGGCGATGTACTCTGCACTGTTTTCCAGAGATACAGGAATTTTCTCCAAAAGAATATCTGTATAAAGAGTGCAGACACCAGAAATACTGTAGTCG
>JALFCJ010000281.1 GCA_022771185.1 Spirochaetales bacterium
TTAATAGAGTCGATGAGGATAATACCGTTATTTACAAGCATACCCATCAAGCTGACTATACCAAGAATAGCTATCATGTTAAGCGTCGTTCCGAAGGCGGCAAGGCTAAGCGTTACACCTATGATACAGAATGGCACTGTAATCATGACCTGTAATGGCTGGTTATAACGCTCAAAGACCATAACCATGACAAAGTAGACAAGGAATATTCCTATGATCATTGCCTGGGCAATAGGCACTACAGAATCTTTGACTAAGTCTCCCAGTCCCGTCTCTTTTATCTTTATTCCTTCAGGAAGAGGATTCTTGGCTATATATTCATTGAACCTCGAAGAAATATCTGTAGTGGACTCACCCATAATCTTTGCATTGACAGTCATTGAGGGAGAACGGTCAGTGTGTGCTATCTGGCTGAGTTCGCTTTCAAGCGTAATGTCAGAAATAGTGTCCACACTTACGTTTCCTGTCTCTCCTGAAATCTTGAGAATAGATAAAAGCGACTCATTTACAGGGTAATCAGAAACATCTGAAGAGAGGTGGATATCAAACCTGTCTTTTGTTTCAGGGTCTGTAAATGTGCCGATATCAGTTCCGTTGAATAGTATGGCATTAGTCATTGCCGCCTGATAGCTATTCAGGCCCAAAGACGACAGATTGTCGTAGTTTGCATTCATTACAGCAGATACATCGTCATATGTAGCGCTGATAGTCGCCTTTATTACCTGCGGGTCTGTATTGAGGTAGTCTCTTATTTCTTCAGCAACTTTATACAGTTCATCGCTGTCATTTCCTGTAAGAGTAATACCGAAGCCACCGCCGTTGGACATTAGGCTTACATACCTGTCAAAGCCACCGTTTGCTACATCCACTTCGGCTCCTGGCACCTTCTCTTCCAGCATGTACTGGAGATCATTGATGGCTGTATGGATATCCCAGTCCCTATCCTTTACCGGCACAAGAACAATATGCATACCACCTTCATTTGGAGAAGAAGTTAGAGTAATGATACTTCCTGCCTGTCTTCCAACATACGTGACTGATGTCTTAACGTCGTCTGACGGAAGATAGTCATTTACTATCTCTTCAACCATCCTCATTCCCTTATCTGTGTCTTCAAGAGTATATCCATAAGGGAACTTGATGTTGATGTTAAAGTCACTATTGTCGGTGGATGGAATGAATGCCATCTTCTGCTGTGTCAGTGTATATGCCGTAACAAAAAGAATACCTATAGACAACAGAATAATGAAAAACGGGTCTTTAAGGATTCTCTTTAGGGCGATGTTATATCCCTTTTCCAGTTTATCTACACCTTTTACAACAATACTTTTGTTCTTCGGTACTCTATATTCGTCACCTTCCTTCAGGAACTTCTTCATGAGCCAAGGGACGAAGACCAAAGCAACGATCAAGGACGCAAGAATACTGATCATGAATGTGATGGAAACATCATGAAGAAGTTTTCCTACAAGACTTGAGATCATGGTAATAGGGATAAAGACAACAACAGTGGTAAGGTTGGAACCAAGTACTGACATACCTACTTTATCTGTACCGTTGTCAATGGACTGGGTGACATTGTATAGAGCATTACCATTCTTTGTTTGTTGATAGAACCTATATGTCTCGTCGATGACAACGATGGAAGCGTCGACAATGGAACCCAAGGCTACAACCATACCAGAGATGGAGAGAATATTTACAGTTAGTCCCATGAGCTTCATACCGATGAAAGTAAAGAAGATGGAGAGTGGAATGGAGACTCCTATTACCATTGTAGCTCTTATATCATTAAGAAATAAGAAGATAACCAGAATGGCGATGATTATTCCCATTACACCTGACTGTATAACGGTACTGAGAGAGTTTGTGACAGTGGTCTTATCTTCGGCGATCATCTTGAACTTGATTGCTCCGCCCGTCTCCTTCTCGCACTCTTCAAGGACTTTTTTAATCTGGTCTGTAATCTTGATTGCGTTTCCGTCACTTCGTTTGAAGACATCCACCACAATTACATCTTCTCCTTCACTTCTTACGTAGTAATCTCTTTCAGGATAAGAAATAGATACATCTGCTACATCACTGAGTCTGATTATCTGTCCCTCGTCTGTAGCTCCTACAGGAAGGTTTCTTATATCATCCAGAGAAGTAAATGTTCCATCATACTTAAGGTTAACTTTCTTCTCTTCATACATAGATGAGCCAAGAGGAATAGAGTTATTTGAATATCCAAGCATCTGGTATACAGCAAGAGGATTTATTCCTTTGCTTTCAAGATCTTTTATTCGCAGCTCAACATTGACTCTTGCTTCAGCCGTTCCTGATACATCTATCTTTGATACGCCGTCAATTTGTGTGATGCGAGGCTTCAAAGTATCCTCCACATACTTTGAAACAGCCCCCAGATCTTCTCCGCCATAGACTGCGAAGGTAGCGGTACTGAGCATAGCAGATCCCCCAACCATACACTGAGGAAGGCCAGAAAGGTCATCAGGAAGATCATCTTCCAGTTCCCTTATTCTGTCTCGTACATCCTGTATTTTGTCTTCAGGATTTATACCGTCGGCAAAACTTATTATTGTTATACCTACACTATTGGATGCAGAGGAAGAAATTGATCTGAAGTCTGGAAGAGTGACAAAATCATCTTCAAGAACATTGATGACTTCTTTTTCAATGTCTTCACTGCTTGCTCCAGGCCAGATAGATACTACATATACCTGCGGCATGTTGATTTCGCTTACAAACTCTACATTTGTAGTAGTGATAGAAAATATGCCGAAGAGTGCCAGAGCGATGAGTATCATTCCGATTATTACGGGATGACGGACAGAAAACTTCGAAATCGTCATATCAGTATCCCTCTATTACATTTACTATCTCGCCGTCGAGAACCATCGTCTGCCCTCTGTAGATAAACTCAACATCTCTATATTTATCTTCAACCTGGAAGAAATAATCATCCTCAAGAAGAGTTGGGAGCTCCAAGTATCCTGCCCTGTAATTACCGTCAGCATCTTCTTTTACAATATATACGCTGCCATCAAGCTTCTTAATACTCTGCGGTAGTGACAACACTTCTTCTTCATTGTAGATAAGCTCCACATTAACCATCATTCCTGGTCTGAATAGTGAAACATCCCCAGTAAGTCTTACTTTTACTTTAAATGTCTTTGTCTTTGGATCGATATAAGGAGAGACAGAAACAAGGGTAGCAGTTGTCGAATCCTCCTCGTCCCCTATTTTCCTTACGACATTTATCTTCAAACTATCTTTGTTGGAGTTTATTTTGTGATAATACTTCTCTGGAACAGTTACATTGACAATCAAATCATCTAAGTTTGCTATTACAGCTATAGGGCTATCAGAGGTGCCGATAGAGCCTACTGCACCATTGGACAGCAAAATAGTGCCGTCCACAGGAGAATCTACATAGCAATAGCTAAGTTGCAGTTGCGAGAGTTCATACTGGGCCTTTCCTGCATCCCTCTGTGCCTTCACCTCATCATAGTTCTGCTTTGTGGCGGCGCCTTTCTCATAAAGAGCCGCAACTCTTTCAAAGGTAGCTTCGTACGCAAGGTATGCAGCTTCAGCCTGTTTGACCTGCAGTTCATATGGTTCAGTGTCTATTACTGCAAGGACCTGATCCTTTTTGACACTCATATCATTCTCTGCATAATACTCGGTAATGGTACCAGAAACAAAGGGCACAACTGGAACCATAGCTTCCGCTTCTATGTACCCAGTTACAGTGTAACTTTCTTTTATACTTCGTACTTCTGGTTTCACTACCTCCACAGGAGTCAATGGAGAAGTATATGTCTCAACTTCCCTTGTGGAATAAAACCATGCTACAGCAAAAAAAGCTAGAGCAATGACAACTAATGCAATCAAATATTTTAATACTCTTTTCATCTGTTTACTCTTCAATATCTACGTTATTTGTTCATTTATTACTAAAGAATTGTTAATCAATTATTAAAGAAACGGCTAGAGTAATCGATTATTTTTATATTCATCTTGACTTCATCGCTTAATTGCATGAATATATGAGCAGATATTCATATATTGGAGGTAA
>JALFCJ010000290.1 GCA_022771185.1 Spirochaetales bacterium
ATGACTGTCGGTTCTTTCCTTGACTCGGTATTGTCCACTGAGACCACTTTGCTTTTTATCTCAGAGACGCTTTTAAAGTTATCCTGTTCCATTTCGTTCACCTGAATTAAATCAGGTCAGAGGGGAGAGAACATCCCTCTGGCCTTGTAATATACCTTTTTGAAAATTAGAAGTAGAAGTTGTACTTAGCTTTGAGTTCTTCCAGCTTTCCATTCTCCTTGAGAACCTTGAGGCCTTCGTTGATGGTCTTGAGAGCTTCTGGTTTCTTCTTGGAGACTGCGATAGCCATTTTATCTTCATTTGAGAAAGATCCAGAGATCTTAAGAACTTTTGCGTAGCTTTCGTTGTTGAATACGAAGTCGTTTGCAACTACGTTGTCGATAACAACTGCATCCAAATTGCCGTTTGCAAGGTCAAGGATAGCAGATGGAGCTTCATCGTATGCAGATACTGTGAGGCCTGCTTCTTCACAAGCGAACTGGCATGTTGTTCCGATCTGGACACCAACCTTCTTTCCGATAAGACTCTTTTCGTCTACAAGACCCTCTGTTCCAATCTGTGTAACGATAGAGAGTGTGAAAGCACCGTCTGGCTCTGTGAAGTTTACTACCTGAGCTCTGTCTTCTGTGACTGTGAAACCACTAGCTCCGATATCATATTGTCCCCCCTGGATACCTGCGATAATACCGTCGAAAGCTACGTTATAGATCTCGAACTTGACACCTGTCACCTTTGCAATCTCGTTCAAGAGATCAATTTCATAGCCTACCATGTTTCCATTGTCATCAATGTATTCAAGTGGAGGATAGTCACAAGATGAAGCTACTGTGAATACTGTTTCACCACTTGTTTCTTCTTTTGCTCCTGATGCAAAAATAGGAGCGAGGATTGCCATTGTTATAAGAGCGATTGCCATTAGTTTTTTCATTTTCCGATTCTTCCTTTATCCTTATAGGAGTTTTTGTGTTTGATGGGCATACAATAGTATCTTTATGTAAATGGGTCAATAAGTTTATGAATAAAAATACAAAAATTTTTGTATTTATTTAAATGTTATAAAATAAAAGTGTTTCTATTTTGTAAGTTAATTATTTATATATAAAATAGTTATTACATATTTTATTATAAAAAGTGTTACCGAGCTAACAAATGGATATGTAATCATAAAATGAGAAATATGATGAATTTTTATGCATGACGTCGGTTTTAGCATAATATAGGATTGTAATGCGTTTTGATTTCTCTTTTCTTTTTCCCAAAATAAAAAACCATCTCCGTTCAATAGAGATGGCTAGTATCGAAAGAATGAGAATTAATCAATGATGACTTCTTTTTCTTCAATAGGTTTGATTCTTGTTCTATACACCTTGATAAACAAGATAAGAGATACAGCAAGACCAACACCTTCGGCGATGATGAAAGAAAACCATACGCCGTTTATGCCGACAAGCTTTGCCATTATGTAGGCTGTAGGAATCAATACCAAGAGCTGTCTGGCAATAGAAACTATCATTGTTCCTATTCCATATCCTGTAGCTTGGAATGAGGAACCTAAGCCTATAGAGATTGCAGCTGATACAAAACAGAGGGAAATGATTTTAAGTGCAGGGACTCCAAGTCTATACATCTCTTCTGTTGCTGAGAAAAGAGAAAGGAGAGCTTCGGGGAAGAGATTAAAGAGAATAGTTCCCATTACCATTATTCCTACTGCAATGAGAGTACCGATCCATATGGTAGACATGACTCTCTTCTTTTTTCTTGCTCCATAGTTGTACGCAATAATTGGAACCATTCCTGAAGAGAGACCGAATATAGGCATGAACACAAAGGACTGGAGTTTGAAGTAGACGCTGAATACAGAGACAGCAGTGGTGCTGAAGCCGATGAGAATGGCATTCATGGCTCCTGTCATTATTGTTCCTATACTATTTGTGATGATAGTAGGAGCTCCTACAGAGTAGATTGAAGCAACCATTCTCTTTTCAAGTTTCAAGTGGTGTGGCTTTATCTTTATGTACTTATTTCTTAATACGAAGAATAATGACACTGCACAGCCCACAGCCTGTCCAATTACTGTAGCGATTGCCGCTCCATTTACTCCCATTTTGAATACAAAGATAAAGACAGGGTCCAGAATTATATTTGTGATGGCTCCTGTCATCTGGCTGAGCATACTGGAAAAGCTGTCACCGGTTCCCTGAAGTATTCTTTCATTCATCATCGATAGAAGCATGAAGAAAGAGAATATCATGACAATCTCAGAGTAACTGGTGGAAAGGCCAAGAAGCTCAGAGTCATCTGTAAATAGCGCCATAAAAGGCTTGACAATAGTAAGGCCAAGGATAGCAAAGAGGACCCATGTGATGACAGAGAGTGTTATGCCGTTACCAGCAGCTTTGGTAGCTGTCTCAGTATCTTTCTCTCCAAGCTTTCTTGAGAGATAAGATGCCATACCGACTCCCGTTCCCACGCCAAATGCTATCAAAAGATTCTGAAGAGGGAAGGCAAGGGATACGGCTGTAAGGGCTGTCTCTGATACTCGTGCTACAAACATAGAGTCTACTATGTTGTATAGAGCCTGAATCAGCATACTGATCATCAAAGGCAAAGACATC
>JALFCJ010000300.1 GCA_022771185.1 Spirochaetales bacterium
TCATGGCTGTATTCTGTCTCTCTTCCTCTCTTATGGATTTAAAAGAGAGATTGGGAAGAATAATTGTTGGATACACTTATAACGGTGAAGTTGTTACAGCCAAAGACTTAAAGGCAGAAGGCGCTATGACAGCTATTCTAAAAGACGCTTTGAAACCAAATCTTGTACAGTCTTTGGAAGGAACACCTGCTTTTATTCATGGCGGTCCTTTTGCCAACATTGCACATGGCTGTAACTCTGTGCTGGCTACTAAGATGGCACTAAAGACTGGCGACTATGTAGTTACTGAGGCTGGCTTCGGAGCAGATTTAGGCGCTGAAAAGTTCTTCGATATCAAGTGTAGGACAGCATCCCTCAAACCAGACGCAGTAGTTCTTGTTGCAACTGTAAGAGCTCTTAAGATGCATGGTGGTGTCAAGAAACAAGACTTGTCTAATCCAAACCCAGAGGCAGTTGCCAAGGGATGCGTAAACTTAAAGAGACATATAAGAAATATTAAAGATGTATTCTCTCTTCCAGTTGTTGTGGCTCTTAATAATTTCATTACAGATACTGAAGAGGAAGTATTGGAAGTCAAGAAGGCATCTGAAGAAGAGGGCGTCGAGATGATCCTCTCCAAAGCCTGGGAAAAGGGAGGAGAAGGCAGTATAGAACTAGCAGAGAAGGTTTTAGAGCTGACTGAGAAGCCCTCTAATCTCTCCTTCTCTTATAGAGCAGAAGATACTATTGAAGATAAAATAAAGAATGTGGTCACTAAAGTCTATGGTGGAGCCAAAGTCACTTTTGCTCCAGGCGTAAAGACAAAGATAAAGAAGGCTGTAGAGATAGGTATGGCTGGTGCTCCTATATGTATGGCGAAGACTCAGTATTCTTTCTCCGATGACCCTAAGAAACTTGGTGCACCTGAAGGCTTTACCCTCACTGTCAGGGATATAAGAATCAGTAGAGGCGCAGGCTTTATCGTTGTGTTGACTGGTGAGATTATGACTATGCCAGGCCTTCCAAAAGAGAGCCAAGCAGAGAAGATCGATGTTCTTGAAGATGGCAGAATTGTCGGGTTGATGTAATGGTAAGAGAGATAGTAAAAGACGTAGAGTTTTTATCGAAGCCTTCTTCTGATTGTTCTTTTCCTTCTAGAGAGCTGTTTGAAGACTTAAGAGATACTCTCCTCTCTCATAAAGGAACTTGCCTAGGGCTTGCGGCAAACATGATCGGTGTTAGAAAACGAGCCCTAGCACTCTTTATTGAAGACTCTGTGAAAGTAATTTTCAATCCGGTTATTGTATCTTCCTCTGATCCTTACGATACAGAGGAAGGTTGTTTGAGCCTTGAGGGAGAGAGAAAGACAAAGCGGTTTGAGTTTATACAGCTACTGTATTTTGATTGGAAGGGAAGGGAAAAGTTTTCTACCTTCTCATCTCTAGAAGCAGAAGTAATTCAGCATGAAATAGACCATATGAATGGAATCATAATTTAAAGATTTATTTGTAGAGAAAAGAAATAATCATATTATGTATTCTTCTCTTACTTTTCCAATCCTTGTTCCTACGCTTCTTTTTTCTTCTGCTTTTATTCCTGCTATTTCTTCTATTTTATTAACCACATTCTTCATGGAGTAGAATTGAAAATGAGTGATCACGACTCTCATTTTCTTTATTTTACCTTTGTTCTCTAATAGAAACTCTCTAACTGGGGCACATAGACCGAATACCCAAACTGGGGAACATATAGTAATAGTTGAGTATTTCTCGATATCTATGGTCTCGTTTTCAATTTCCATAGGCCAAGAATGCATTCCGAATCTACCGCACCACCAGAAACCCAGTGTCCCTTCCGTTCTTTCCTTTGCTTTTATTTCAACTATATCCGCTTCCAGTCTTGAGGCCTCTTCATATGCCACTTGCTTTGTATAACCAAGACGGGAAAAGAAAACGACTAAGTCGTTTCCTTTTTTCCCTATACCTGAATAATCCTCTATCTTTATTACCATGCTCTCTTGTGAAAGAAAAACATATGCCATAAACCCAGTTAGTGCTTGAATAATACCAAAGGCAAAATAAGACTGAGAAAGAAAATTGAAAGGAAATATAATGAATTGGATAGTAATCCAAAGCATTAGTATAACTCCTAAAGTCCCTCCTAAAGCGACTCCTTTCTTTTTCTTTTTCAGTAGTAGATAGAATGCCACAAGATTAGGTACACAGTTTACTAGGAGCAAGGCAATGCCGGGAAAGACATAGTCTTGAAATAGGTATTCAGATAAAGGCAATACGCTGAAGTGACAACTCTCCCGCCTAAAGGCAGGGAGCTTCCTGAGTCGTATTCTCAAGAACTATTCCTGCTTCTTCGACGTCGGGCTTCTTAGGTGCGTTCGCACGGTCGTCCACCATGTTCGTCTCCACAGGCGTTGATTTCCC
>JALFCJ010000015.1 GCA_022771185.1 Spirochaetales bacterium
ATGGCATGCCTTGAGGCGTGTCCCCGAATTTTCAATGGAGGAAATAATGAAAAAAATTCTTTCTATCGCTCTTATTGCAGCACTTATCGTAGGATCAGCTTTTGCTGGTTTCAAGAAGGGTGAGGCTACAATTGATCTTGGTTACAACCTTGATTCACAGGCTTATGGCTTTGCAAATGGAACAGCTGTAAAGTATAACTTCGGTTTTGTTCTCGGTGAAGAAACAGCTGAAAAAGCTGGTGAAGGAGACCTCAGAGCTGAAATCGCAGCTTCTTTTAAGGCTGAATTCAAGGCTGCTGATTATGAAGGTACAGCTACTATTGCTGATGCTGTTGTTTCTACTCTCAAGATTACAAAGGCAAACATCATCTATAAGGATGTTACAGTTGGTATTCTTGGTGCTGGTAAGTCCGCTACATATGCAGCTGACTATCACCTCGATAATACTACTGGTAAGCCTGTCAGAGATGAGGTCGTTGGTCTTGACGGTGTTAAGGGATTCACAGTATCTGCATTTGGATATAACGGTGGTTTTGGTCTTGAGGGTGATGCTGATGCTGAAACATATGCTGTTCTTGCACATGTCCAGACAAAGTCTTTCGACCTTGCTGAAGGCGTTACAGCTCAGGCTGCTGCTGGCATGAAGGTTACAGATGCATCTAAGGCTTTTGGCGTAAGTGCTAAGGCTGCTCTCTCTAAGGATCTTCTTTCTGCTTCTATCGCTGCTGACTTCGCAGTTGCTGAAAAGGTTGCTCTCGAAGTTGCTGCTAAGGCTGCTTATGATTTCGTTTCTGCTGACGTTTACTTCTTCTCTGTTGATGGATTTGAAACAAACGTTCTCGATGCTAAGCTTGCTGCTTCTAAGGCTGTTTCTGAGACAGTTACAGTTGGTGGTTCAGTTGAAGTTATCAACGCTATTGCTGATGCTAGAGAACTCAAGGTTGGTGCTAACGTAAAGGCAGTTGTTGCTCCTGTTACAGTTGAGGCTAAGGCTGATTATGCTGTATTCGGAAAGACAGTTGGTACAACTACAAAGGTTACTTATGCTGCTGAGAAGTTCTCTGCATATGCAAAGCTTGAAGCTAACATGAAGTTTGCTGATGAGTTTGCTATGACAAAGATCGCTCCAGAAGTTGTCGTTTCTTCTGATGCTATCGTTTCTGGTGCTACACTTTCTCTCGGCTGGACAGGCGCTGACTTTGCTGAAACAGCAAACAAGAAGGGTGCTATCAAGGCTACAGCTAAGATTTCTCTCTAATCTGATTAGAATTGAAATTGAAAAAGCCACGGCTTCGGTCGTGGCTTTACTTGTTAGTAAACCTCGAAGATGTTGCATTTCATAAATGAAAAATACTTACAATGCAATATTCCTTCTCTTTAAAGTAATTTACAGAAGAGAAGTCGTATCTTCAAATCTATGCCAAAATATTGTCAAATAGAGACAAAGATAATCTAGGCTTTATTAGTTTGTGAGGATTTAACAGTTTATCTTAGCCCAAATAAAAAATCGACTTCTGCTTATTGAGTGTACTAACAACTAATACACGCTATATATTAGTTGATTATATATCCTCACAGAACTAAAAGAGAGTTTCAATAAATTAAAGTATATTTTTATATTCAAACCAACACTTATACTTGCTGGGCATTAAGCAATTATTTACCAGTTTCATTCTTCATTCCTTCTGTTGTGTAATCTGCCTCTACATCGATACCGTCGATGAATGTTTCCTTAACGTCAAAACCTATAGCCTGCTTATCTGTCTCGATTCCTGCTGCAATAGTTGCATTCCAGCCATTAAATCCGCCGATTATTGCGATTGGAGCATCAGCACTTGTAGCAAGGCCAAGATTATAATCATCGCTAACCTTGCTGTTAGGGTCTGAATAGACATAATCTGCATACTGACCTGTTGTCCCGATTGATAAAGCAAGAGAGATTGGAAGCTCAACATCGATAGCCTTGAGCCCTTCTACTACATTGATAGATGCATAACCCTTAAAAGTCGTGTAATCAAAACCTGCACTCTGAAAATCCAATGTCCAAATCCCATTGGAATCTGTAAGCAACATATAGTTTCTGTTTCCAGCTGCAATGACACCTGTATCATAGGTGTAAGTGTATTTGACGCCAAATCTACCAGAGAATACAGGAGAAGCCATTACTGTTGTCACTGCAATCAGTGCAATCAAAGCGATAGAAAAAAATTTTTTTCATTATCTCCTCAATCGCTTTGGCTAATAAAAGAAGATAAATAGCGTAATGATAATTAGTTGCTATATGAAAATAGGTTAGTCGATTATCAAGGAATTATAAGTTCCTCATCAGAGAATGATTGTTTCTGAATAAACATTGTCCAATATATAGGAATATAGGTTATGATGCCTTTTTTCAGGACAGTTCCGCTGTTTGATAATACATATGCCTTTTTTATGTTATAGTCTTCATTTGTATTGAAAGTATTCAAACTACTATGAATCATAAAATCTCTTCCAGATTTTACTTCAATGGGAATTACAGCTAATGTTTTCGTATCATCTATCAAGAAATCAACTTCACCCTTGCTTTTGTTATCATAGTAGAAAAGGTCGTATCCATTTGCCCTTAATTGGCAGGCTACAGCTGTCTCATATATAGCACCTAGATTAATGGATTTCTCATCATTCAATATCGCCTTGATATTGTCACCATAAAAAATCGATGAAAGAATACCAGGGTCATTCATGTATAGCTTTAAAAGGCTCTTTGTTTCAGATTCTGCAAGAAGATAAGAAGGGTTTGATATAGCATCAACTTCCAATGCAATGCCCGAGTTTACAACATATAATAGTTCTGAAGCATAATCAGAAAAAGTTTTTCCCTTCTTTTCTTCAATCTTTCTTACTATGAGTCTTTTCTTTTTATTTTCCATGAAAGAAGGAATCGTGTTATATAACCTTTCAACTTTTAATTTATTTTCTTTATCATACTTGGCTGCATCCATAGCATAGAATTCGCGTGTTTCATTCTGAATTAATCTAATCTTGTGTATGTTTCTACTTCTTAAATATTCGTTTACTGCATCAGGTAATCCTCCCGTAAGAAGATATTTACGAAATAAATCTAGGAAGAAAGAATGTTCTTCTGGAGTTGGTGACAATTCGTTTTCAAAGAGTTTCTTTTGTTCTTCTATTGCTTCTCTTCCAACATTATTTGCTAACAAAAACTCTTCAAAGTCCAAAGGAAACATCTGAACCTTCATAATACTTCCCATAGGAATAGATGAAACGCCATTCAAATGAATGCCCAGCAATGAACCGGAGGCTATATATGTATATCTCCCCTTTGTTCTTAGAAACTTTAATAGAGTGATTAACTCAGGATATTCTTGTATCTCATCGATAAAGACGAGCGTATCATCATGATCTCCTAATTCACTACCTGCAACCATACTGAGATGGAGAAGAAAATCATCAACAGTTGTCACATTCTTAAATAATTCTGGACCATTAGCATCTTCAATCATGTTTATTTCAACGAAATTCTTGAATAGTTTTTTCCCAACCTCCCTGATTATGAAGGTCTTACCTACCTGACGAGCTCCATATATAAGTAGAATAGAATCAGTATGAGATGCAAGATGGTTTTCTATTAGATTTGATATCTTTCTATATAGCATATATTTATTCCTATTAAAATGATTTATTACGTATTAATGTTATCACTTTTCATGATTTTTTCTATATTTTTCTAGTAAATAAATCTGACTTTTTCCTATATTTAAAGTCCATAAAACATTACTTTTTCAGTGTATGGTTTAACTTTACGTCAAAAGTGCTAGATATTATAAGATTTGGCGTAAAGTTAAATGGAGAACATTATGATATCATCCTAGCTAAAGGTGCTTTTTTATCGAATGACAGTTCGTTATATAGTTCATTTAGAATAGATGATTTTGCATCCTATACTATATATCTCTTTTGGATAAAAAAAGGCACCATCCGTCAGGACGATGCCGATAAATCTAATACCTTTGGGGGTGGTTAGAATGCGATTGTGCACTTTGCTGTAACAGCACCGAAGTTCTGAGGCCTTGATGCGTTGTCAGAGAGGAAGTTCATATTATTGCTGGCACTATCCTTTCCGTATGCAAGAGAAAGAGTAGCTCCGTTGATGATAGCATCGGACTCTACAGATGCTGTTGCATATACATAAGCCTTGTTTTCTGTATCAAGATCCATGCCATAAGCTGCACCAGCTTTTGCTGTGAACTTTTCTGCAGCATACTTTACGTTAGCAGAAACTTCCATAGCCTTAGATGTTTTCTTAAACCATGCACCACCACCAACTGTGACTGCGTCCACTGTATATTCAGCCTTTGCTCCAATCGTGACATCGTCGCCAAGAATATCCTGAGCATAGATGTTTCCTGAAATACCTTCATAAGAACCAGATACCTTAGCTGAGAGCCAATTCTTCTCATCTACACGTGAGAAATAGACATCAGCTGTGATAGGAGCAAATGCAACCTTTCCTGCGATATCAAAGTCAGCCTTGAAGCTATCTGTGCCTACTGTCTTCTTCATGCCAAAGTCAGCTGCAACTTTAGCGGAGAATGCATCAGCTGCGTAAGCAACCTGTGCAGATGCTCCAAATGCGTCATAACACTTAGAAGGGTCATATGCATCATCTGTTTTTGCATTCTTTATACCAGATGCGACTGCACCAGCCTTTACTGTAAGACCTTCGGAAAGAGCAATTTCTGGAGTGATTGCAGATACATGATAATTGAAGAAATCAGGAGCACCTGCATTAGCTTTTCCTCCGTTGAAACCAGCAGCAACCTTCCAGTCTTTGATTGTAGCAGTAAAACCAGGAGCCTTGTTTACAGATACCTTATATGACTTAGCAACATACTTTGTATCAACGACATTGCCAAAAACATTATATACATCTGCTTCAACTGTATCGATAGCAGACTTTGCGAAGTCTGGAGCACTCTGTGTGCCTGTGATTGCAACCTTCCAGTCAGCTCCAGATACATATGCTTCGTCAATACTGAAGAAAGCACCAAGAGCTAGTTTTGCACCGTCTGTCCAGATTGCTGGATCTTCTGCAACATCTTTGTTTGCAAGAAGAAGAGAAAGACTAGCCTTTACACCTGCAAATACGTCTCCTTCTCCAAGAGCTTCAGCTGTTTCAGATGCTAATTCAACATCTACAGAAACACTGTCGCCATTCTTGAAACCATAGGCACCACTAGTAAAATCATATCCAAGCTTGATGTTTGCATTGCCTGAAATACCAGCAAAAGCAGAGGCAGCAACAATAGCAAAGATAACTGCGATTGAAAGAATCTTTTTCATTATTTCCTCAATCGCTTTTGGAAATTATTTATGTAATATCAAGTAGAATTAGATGTAATTTTATAAAAATAGTTTTCCATGATATATATCACATAACTTCTTAATGGTTATGATGTATCTACCGAATTGATACTCGTGTTGAAAAACAACGTGCTATTTTTTTATTGTATCTTCAAAAAACTATGAAATTTAGCGTAAAGTTTATACTGTATGAATAGTTAAGGTCTTCATATCTCTAAACTTATGACTCGTCCAACTTTGCTGCCATTTCTGCTGGAGTAATCACGAATTCTTTATTTGGATAATGCTTGATATTTCCTGTTACTACAAGACAAACATCTTTTTTTATTGTTAATGCTGTTTCATAGAAAACAGCATCATCGGGATCTGGATAATCTTCTTCTGTCGGAGTAGGTTCTACGTTATATCCATAGTGCTTAATTCTCATAATAAAGCTATCAACGTCATCTTTTGCCAAATGGAATTTTGGGCGTAGCAACACATCCCTATATTCTTCCAGAATAAAATCATTGATTATTGGAGTAATTCTTCCACCAAGCATTTCTTTCACAATCATGCT
>JALFCJ010000021.1 GCA_022771185.1 Spirochaetales bacterium
AAAAAGGACATTTTTCATGACAAAGTGTAACAAAAATAGCCCCGAAACTCGAGGCTAAACAGAACGAGTTTGAAAGGAATCAGAAATTCCAAGATGCTCCAATAGAGAGAATCCTTATATTAGAGCTCTGGTAAGAGCTTCCACCAAGGAAATCTCCTCTGTTAAAGATCACGCTAGGAGAGATAGCAAGAGAGAAGTGATCAGAGAGGAATACAGATGCATCAATCTGAGCAAGGAATGAAGGAGCAATATAGGCAACACCTCTATATGGTTCAATCTCTACTCCTACTCCACCCTTTATTGCAACTTCAATGTTGTTGTTTGATATGATCCTTATAGCAGGAACTATATAAAGGCCAAAGTTATAGAACTTATCACTTTCACCGATCTTTTTTATTCCACCATTGAAAGATCCAGAGAGACCTAAGCCAAGGAGTTTATTGATATAAAGAGTTCCATTTGTTTCTAAACCGAAACTATATTCAGCATAATAGTCATCAACACCAGTATTAGAGTTTCTAACAGTAATGTTTTCTTGAGGAATAAAATTTACTCTGATAGTGGATTTACTGTATTCACGATCTTTTTTTGCTTCAGCTTCTTCAACAAAAGGCACGTATTCTTTATATCCACTATCAGACCAGTTCTCACCATCATAGGACTGTTGTATCTCAAAAGAGTGAGGAACTGATGTATCTACATCATATCTGACTTCAAAGGATTCACTCTCAACAGTGTTCCAATCACTGTCATCCATTCTATAACGATAGAACTTGACGTCACTATCGTTACTTCTCCACTTCCAGCTGATAGTACCAGCAGAAAGGAGAGAATATACAAATAAAAAGATAAAAATACCAATAAATATCTTCTTCATACGCTCCCCCTCAGTTACTTGGAATCAAGTTAATCGATTCGTTTGTATTATAAAACACTGGATGTTGTGACATGTTTGGATATGTCCATCCATCTAGTATTTTCGAATATATATCATCAAGAGAAATACTTCCCTTTACGCCCATGCTTTCTCCATAAGCGGTTGTTTCGTTCTCTTTCCCTTGATTAACTACCGTTGTTTTTTGGCTGCTATGTTTCCAACCCAATATCGAAAGAAGTCTACCGGAGAACTGTCCATGCTCTTCTAATTCTCCTCCTTCTGTTCTTATATTATAACCTTCCCAAGATTTTTCATTCCATTTTGAAGCACACATAACAGAGAGTTTTATTTCACTGTCTGTATTAATCTTCTCATATAGCATGTTTTTTATAGAATAAACGAATGTTTCAGAGGAAGGAGAATTACCTGGATCAGCGACACCAGAGTAACAAGAGTCAAGAATTACCACACTTCTGCAAGGTAAATCTTTTATCGTAGACAATAGTTTTGTCGAAGTGATAGTAGTACACATATTGTCACTTGTTTGTGTATCTCCAGTTAAAAGATACATTTCACTACCAGAGTAATAACCATGCCCAGCATAATAGAATACAAATAAATCATCCTTATCAAGCTCTAGGTTATTTATCATGCTTATAACATGTTCGGAACTTGGATAATATTTACTGTTATAATCAGGTCGTTTTCCTTCTGAAAGCATAAATATAGTTTCATGCTCTATATTCTTACTTTTATATAGGGAATCAATAGCAGCTCCGACTTCCTTTGCATCTCTTAATGATGCTTTAAGTTCTCCAACTGTCCACTCTTTGACACCATCTTTAAACTTCAGTGCCGTCAATGAATTATAGCGTTGTATATAATCAAGGCCTACAACTAACGTAGTTACTTTTTGACCTTGATGATTAATAACATTCGAATCACAGGAAACAAATAATAGTAAACAACATATTAGAAAGTAAAAGACTAACTTCCTCATTTTTTACCTCCAAATGTGTAACCTAAGCCAAAAGAAACAGCAGAAGTGATCATATTGTAATTATAAAGATATTTATAAGAGGAAATAAGCGTTAATCCATTATTGAAACTATATGATAGATCAACCATTCCACCTAACTGGCTTACACAATTATTCCTTGAAAAATGCAAAGAAGATCTAAGCAATGCTAATACGGACAATCTCACTTGTTTAAACTTTAAAACTATACCTGCGTTTACTGTTCCATTTATACTCTTTGGAATCGTTACAAACCTATTAAAATCAAAGATAGAGCTTTGATAACCAAAGCCAAAACCAAAACCTAGGCCAATATTCTTTGTAAATAAATAGTCGATATCGTTACAAATATTTGGATTATTACTCAATGATTCTACTGAATAATAATGTTCTTCAGGAGAAACCCATATTCTATTATATGCTGTATAGGATAATTCATCTGAAAAATGAATCCTTGCATTAACGCTACAGAATAAAAAGAATGGCAACAATAACAATAAAAAAAATAGAACAAGAGTCTTTTTCATATTCATACTTTACCTTAAAAGGACTCTTTCTGCCATCTCAATATCACCATCAATTACTTTTGCTCAAAACCTGAACATAGTATGAATCACCACCAACAAAATGAAGAGGATCACTATCAATACCCGATATTCCATTTGGAATATATACAACTTCGCATCTTACCTCTCTTTCACCAAGCTTACTAAAAGAACAGCTCATTGTAGATTTGTTACCATTTGTTGTGATATCTCTAAC
>JALFCJ010000079.1 GCA_022771185.1 Spirochaetales bacterium
GAGTTAGAAAGAGAGATAGCTATGCTTCCTGAAGGGAGCATAACAAAGAAGAAGGTTAATGGAAAAGATTATTATTATCATAGAGTATTTCAGGATGGAAAACGGAAAGAAAACTATATAAGGCAAGAAGATTTATCAAAACTCTCTTCTGAGATAAAAAAAAGAAAAGAGCTGGAGAAAGAATATAAAGAACTGAAACTTCAACTCTCTTCCAATATATATGAAGAACCAAGCTATAACACCTCAGTAAAGATAGGTGATGCCCTTAAATCTCTTACGTCTATAGTTCGAAACTATAGGAAGAGAGAATGCATAAAAGAACTAAGAAACTATGTTAAAGGTCCGATGGATGAGAAAGTATTCATCCTCTACGGCCTAAGAAGGACAGGTAAAACGACTCTAATTCGTCAGATTCTTTTAGAGATGGAAGAGGATGAATTCAATAAGTCAGCTTATATTCAAATCAAACTTGGTGATACCTTATCTGATCTAGATGAGGACTTAAGACGCTTGGAAAGAGAAGGCTTTGAATACATCTTTATAGATGAAGTCACATTGATGGAAGACTTTATTAGAGGTGCTGCTCTCTTTTCTGATATCTTCGCTTCTTCAGGAATGAAAATAGTTCTATCAGGAACTGATTCCCTAGTCTTTGCCTTCTCAAAAGAAGAAGAGCTATATGATAGATGTATTATGCTTCACACTACATTCATCCCTTACAGGGAATTTGAAGAAGTATTAGGGAAAAAGGGAATCTATGAGTATATTCACTATGGTGGAACAATGAGTCTTGGGGGCACAAACTATAACGAAGACTCTGTATTTGCCAACGAAAAGAATGCAGAAGAGTATATAGATACGGCAATAGCTAAGAACATCCAGCACTCACTAGAGCTTTATAGGGGCGGCGGACATTTTCGTTCTCTGTCGGTACTATATGAAAAGGGAGAACTGACAAACGTTATTAATCGTGTGGTTGAGAACATAAACCATAGCTTTACACGTAGAGTAATAGAGTGCACTTTTAAATCACACGATATTTCTCTTACAGCTTCCAATCTATTGAGGGATAGGAATCACCCAATTAACCTAAAATCCAACATCAATCTTGATGCTGTTACAAAAGGCATAAAAGATGCTTTGGATATACTCGATAAAGAAGAACAGAGTGTTGAAATAGAAGATTCACATATGGCACAGATTAAAGAATATCTTATACTTCTTGATTTGATCCAGAATATTGACTTGGAATATCTACCGTATGTGGGAAAGAAGGATGAAATAACGGTAATAACACAGCCAGGCCTTAGATATGCTCAAGCTGAGACGGTGGTTGAGAATCTTTTGATGGATGTTAAGTTTCAAGGATTATCAGCATATGAGAGAGCTATGATTCTTGATAGACTCTTAAGTGAGATTCGAGGAAGAATGATGGAAGAGATTATCCTCTTGGAGACAAAGGTTGCCAAAAAGGATAAGAGGGTATTTAAGCTTCAGTTCCCGGTAGGTGAGTTTGATATGGTTGTATGGGACCCAAGAAACCTATCATGTGAAATATATGAAGTGAAATACAGTAATAAGCAAGTCCCAAACCAATATAGGCATCTTATTGATGAAGAAAAGTGCACCCTTGTTACTCATCGATATGGTGAGATTACAGGGCGCTATGTCATTTATAGAGGAGAAAGTGCTACTGTCGACTGCATTCAATACATTAATGTGGAAGAATATCTGAAATCCCTATAACCGACATATTATGTTTTATTATTTATAATATAGTATTTTATGCATTATACTACCCCAAATACGGGGCAGTTAATAGTTCAGATGCTTCAAACTTTGTAGAACTTCTTATACCACTCGGCAAAGGCTCTGAGACCGTCACGTAGTGTTGTAGATGGCTTGAAGCCGAAGTCGCGCTCGAGAGCAGTTGTGTCTGCAGATGTAATTGGAACGTCTCCTGGCTGCATTGCCACCAGCTCTTTATGGGATTCAAAGTCATAGTCAGATGGTAATACTCCAGCCCTGACAAGTTCTTCTGAAAGGATCTGGACAAAGTCCAATAGGTTCTCAGGGTTGTTGTTGCCGATGTTGTATACTGCATATGGAGGGATAGGGAGGCCATCTTCTCCGTTCTTCTTCTCTGGAGCCTTATCCATAACCAGCTTTATTCCCTTTACAATATCGTCTACATAAGTAAAGTCTCTCTTACAGTTACCATAGTTGAAGATCTTTATGGTCTCACCTTTGATCAGCTTATTTGTAAAGCTGAAGTATGCCATATCTGGCCTACCTGCAGGTCCATAGACGGTGAAGAATCTGAGGCCTGTGGATGGGATATTGTAGAGCTTGGAATATGCGTGGGCAAAGAGCTCGTTGCTCTTCTTTGTAGCTGCATATAGCGATACCGGGTTATCTACTTTGTCGTCGGTGGAGTAGGGGACTTTCTTATTTGAGCCATAGACTGATGAAGATGAAGCATACACCAGGTGCTCTACAGGGTGGTGCCTGCACTCTTCAAGGATATT
>JALFCJ010000135.1 GCA_022771185.1 Spirochaetales bacterium
GAAGCATATCTATTATAGCTTCTCTCTTCTCTTCCGTATCCTCTGTCTTCTCTTCTATCAGAGTACCTATCGCTCCTTCTATCGCTGAAGCGGGCTTCTCTGTCTGAGTATCTGTCATTTCTTCTTTCGCTGTAACGGTCATTGTCTCTGTCGGAATATCTATCAGAGCGTCTATCGTTATAACGGGAAGAATCTCTATCGGAGAATCTGTCGTTTCTTCTATCGCTGTAACGATCAAAGCTTCTGTCCCTGTCAGAGTATCTTCTGTCGTCTCTGTCCCTTCTCTCGCCATAGCGGGATGAACTTCTATCGGATCGTCTATCGTTTCTTCTATCCCCGTCTCTGCGATAAGAAGAGTCGGAACGTCTATCGTCTCTTCTCTCTCTTCTTTCACCGCCTCTCTTTTCTTCTCTTTCGCTGCTCTTTACTTCACCATCGTCGAAAGAAAACGCTCTGGGAGCCGCCTTAACTCTTTTCTCCCCTCTGTCCATACTCTTCTCTTCATTCAGCACCAGCCTTTCAGGTGCTCCTTCTGTCTCTTTAATCTCGTCCATTTTTTTATTCCTGTCCCCGTTTTTATAGTCTTTTCTTATTTTTCGGGGTTTCTTTGCCATTTCCCAAACTCTGCAACTTCTTCTCTTTGTGGAGAAGTTCATTGCAGTCACATCCCTTGTTATCTCCTTGATCTCATACCAAGGGTTCAAAATATTTCTGTCCAATCCAAAGCCACTTAGATTCTCTGAGAACAATACTATTCCATCATCGGAGAGAATCTTCCAAATTGCTGCAAGGAATGGAACATGGTCCTTCTTTACGTCGAAATCTTCCGCTTTATGAGAATTTGAAAAAGCAGGAGGATCGAATATTACTATATCGTAGCGTCTATTCTCTTCTACAGCTCTCTCTAGAAATGATCTGGCATCCTCGGCAACTACTTTATACTTGTTCTCGTCCAAGAAACCATTTCTCTCCAAGTTTCGTCTTGACCAAGCTGTATATACATTGGATAGGTCTACACTCTCAACGCTTTCAGCCCCGCCTTTTGCAGCATAGACGCTGAAAGATGAAGTATAGGAGAAAAGATTAAGAACACGCTGGTTCTGAGACATCTCCATTAAGAGGCGTCTATTTTCAGCCATGTCCAAGAAGAGACCTGTATCTGCATATTTCTTGAGTTCGCACTCAAAAAGAAGTCCATTTTCCTTCACGATTACTGGGCACTCTTCATCCCCCTTCTCGTGTTGCTCTCTTCCTTCTCTCTTTTTCCTCTCTTTCCAGATTACTTTCTCCCTTTCTACATAGAGAAAACGGGAAACAATATCGATGATTTCTGTTATTTCGTCATCGCTTCTAGGGTCTAGAGCATAATCCATGATCCTTGCATAAGGACCATAAAGGTCTACAGTAAGCTCCAGATCCTCAAGGGACCTGTCATAAACACGACATACATCTGAATCGGTGTTCTTCATCCAGCGCCTGGCTTCAAGGCCCTGAGACTTGAGGATTTTCCCGAAATCCTTTTTTAGATATTCTTCCACACCACGATATTATCCTATCGAGAAGAAAAAAAACAGTGGTTCTATTTGTTGTTTCCTCATCTATGAGTTAATATTTATCTAACATGTATGACGAAGAGACATTAGAATTTATAAAAGAAAGGGAAGAGAAGCTTGGAGGCCAGCTTCTGTTGCGCACTTATGCAACCTGGTTTGCAGAAGTGGGAGGAGAAAGACGAGAGTTCGGAGTCTTCTTGTACAGTGATGGAAAAACTCTGGTCATCGAAGACTTCTTCAGACCTGCAAAAGTCTTGGGTTATGAAATAGAGACCAAAAGGGAAAAAGAGAGAAGAAAGGATTACAAAAAGATGGAGATCTTTATTCCTATAGAGAATATCGCTTCTGTTGACTTAGTCACAAAGGGAAAGGCAGAAACAGCTCTGAAGACTGGGAATACAGATATCATTTCTGCAGGAGGTGTTTCCAAGTTACTCTGTCGCACGGTCACTATGATAAAAACTGGAAATCGTACATTCTTTTTTGAGATTCCTGATTACAAAAAGTTTTATGATGAAATAAATAGATTCAAGAATAAGGAGAACTGAATATGAGTGCATTCAAAGCATACGACATTCGCGGTGTCTGGGGTAAAGATTTCAATGAAGACACTGTCTATAAAATCGGATACTTTTTACCTGAGTTATTAAATACAGACCACGTTGTTGTAGGACGCGATGTAAGAGCATCATCCCCTGTCATCCACGATAGGCTTGTGGAAGGCATCACAGATAGAGGCGCAGATGTATGGGATCTTGGATTAAGCACAACTCCAATGGTTTATTGGGCTACCACTCATCTTAATGCAGACGCTTCTGTGCAGATTACTGCTTCCCATAACCCAGCAGAATACAATGGACTGAAGATAAGCCGCACAGGTGCTCTTCCTGTAGGAGGGAACAGTGGACTCAAAGACCTGGAGAAGATGGTAAATGAGAAGGAAGTAGTTCCAAGTGAGAAGAAGGGCAGCGTAAAAGATTACTCTTTTGTAAGAGACGAGTATGTAGAATACTTCCTCCCTCTTTCTAAGGGACTAGAAGACCTTAACATCTCCCTCGACTGCTCCAACGGTATGTCAAACCTTGTAATTAAAGATATTCTTGCAAACAACAAGAACATCCACTACATCTATGATTACTTCGATGGCACCTTCCCTAATCATGAGCCAAACCCTCTTGAAGAGAAGAACTGCAGGGATCTGGAGAAAGAAGTAATCAAAAACAAGAGCGACGTAGGCGTAATCTACGATGGAGACGCAGACAGAGTCATTTTCGTCGACGATAAGGGCCAGTGGATCCAGCCTGACTATGTAACAGCTGTCCTCGGCTACTACTATGGTAAGCAGGGAAGAAAGGGTAATGCCCTTTGTGATATCAGAACAAGTAAGAGCACAACAGATTATCTGGAGAAGAATGGATGGAACTGCACTCTTTGGAAGGTAGGCCATGCTTTTGCAAAGATCAAGATCAGAGAGATCAAAGGTATCTTCGGAGGCGAGCTTGCAGGCCACTATTACTTCCAGGATTTCGGCAACTGCGACAGCGGTGTTCTTGCTTCTCTCTTGGTTCTCCATGTAGTCGAGGACCTGAAGAAAGAAGGAAAGAAACTGTCAGACCTCCTATCTGAAATAGTGACATATGCTAACTCTAGTGAGACCAACTTCAAGCTTGAGAACAAAGATGGAGCCATTGATGCCCTCTACAAAAAGTATGCACCTGGGGCAGAGAAAGTCATGGACTTCGATGGATATAGAATCGAATACAGCGACTGGTGGTTTAATGTTCGTAAGTCAAATACAGAACCATACTTGAGAATAGTAGCCGAGGCAAAAGACGAGAATCTCCTTAAAGAGAAGATGGAAGAAATATCTGCTATCATTCACCAGTTTAGCTAACACGGTGCCACCTTCGGGTGGCATTTACTTTTCTCTTTTTGATACAAATATCAAACATTTATATATTTTGTATTTTTATATTAAAATTAATTTATAACAATGTAATTATTATTACATTGGGTGCATATTTAACCTTATTGGTCTCTAAAGACGTGTCTCAAGAAGAATGGGATCCTATATTTAAAGAAAGCGTCAAGATGCTTGATACTTTCCCTTTGGCTATGGAGAAGACAAAAGTAATAAAGGGATATCCTTTTAACTGCCTAGTTAAGGCAGAGTATAAAGAGGGCTCCGATCATTGGGAAACCTGCGGTAATTATGATTATATGGACTCTGCTGAAACCCAATACTTCCCACGGTACTTAAAATGCTACGATGGTGTTGTTTCGGATGTAAAAGATCCACTTATCAAAAGGTATGACTATAGAATAGACAACAGTTTCTATGTCTTTGGGAACAAAATTCAAATGTGTTCTTATGGTCTATATCTATTAG
The DNA here is from genome assembly GCA_022771185.1 of Spirochaetales bacterium. GTDB lineage: Bacteria > Spirochaetota > Spirochaetia > Sphaerochaetales > Sphaerochaetaceae > Ornithospirochaeta. Next base: position 3,943 of record JALFCJ010000135.1, read on the forward strand.
CCATAGCAATGATGGTAGAGCATAGGCTTCCAGGTAGAACATATACTTATGGCGATATCTATAATCCACAAATAGAAAGAGCTGTTGAAGTTGCAAATAGCGTTCTAGATTATAACATTTCTCTTCCTGATAATTTCTCTCTCGAAAAGCTGTTTAAGCGAATCAACGATTTTCCCATTCCAGAAAATGACAAGCTGAAACTTCTAAATAGTGAAGCACGCTTTTTATGGACAGAAGAAGAATGGAGATTTATTGAGAAAAACTTCTCTAAAGAAGCAATAGATAGCGTTTACAAAGCAAAGCCGGACTTTGCATCTATGGAACAATGAGGAGAGGCTATTATGAGCAACCAGAATTCTACAAAAAATAAACTGACTGAAGACGATAAAGAAATATTTAGAAGCATTCTGAAAGAAACAAAAACGTATCGAAAAGACAGAGAATACTTGGCGCTAAGTAGTGCGAGCGCAGAAGATAGAATCGAATTTCTTTCAGAGTGGAGTTTGGACCACTCGGCCTGTTTTGTTGATAAACTTTGGGAGTTGATGGTATTAAGAACTCAGTGTGATTTGGAGGAGTTCTATCTGATTTATACCATATTGACCAAAATACATTGGAAATTTGGATACAGTCCTTTCTATATTCGTTTGCTCATTCAAGGAACAGACATCAAGAAATTAATAGAAGATTAATTTTATCAAAATTAGTTACTTCTGTTATTAATAACATTTTTACAATAAAACGTCAGAATAAATAGTGACCATTCATGCTTTTTCAATTATTATCGGGGCATGAATATTTTCAAAAAAGCATATTGCAGAATCTTTCAATTCTGTTTCTGGGCTGTATACCCACTCCTTCCCTATAGAGAACCTGAGCTAGTTGAGAATGGTCTTGAGGGCCTATCTTCTGTAATCAAGAAAGAGAATAAACACCATCCATTGGTTGTAACAGACCAAGGAGTAAAGAAAGTGGGTCTTTTGGATAAAGTCACATCAGTTCTTGATGAAAGAAACATCGTCTACTCTGTATACTCGGATGTTGTTGCAAACCCGACTACAGAGAATGTGGAGAGAGCCCTGATTAAATATAAAGAAGAGGGCTGCGACTCCATTATCGCCATCGGCGGAGGATCCTCAATCGACACTGCAAAGGCTTTGGGAGCAAGAGTTGCAAATCCAAAGAAACCTCTTTCAAAGATGAAGGGAATACTTAGAGTAAGAAAGAGAATACCACTTTTGATCGCAATACCTACAACCGCAGGAACTGGCAGTGAAACTACTCTTGCTTCTGTCATCGTCGATAAAGAGACAAGACATAAATATGCTATTAACGACTTTCCTTTAATCCCTCGCTATGCCCTCTTGGATCCAGAGATGACCAGGTCTCTTCCTCCAACACTAACATCCACCACAGGTATGGATGCCCTTACTCACGCCGTAGAAGCTTATATCGGGAAATCCAACCACAGAATGACCAAGATTGAAGCAAAGATAGCAGTGAGACTAATCATTGGAAATATTGAGAGAGCTTATAAAGATGGAAACGATATGGAGGCAAGGGCGGCTATGCTCAGGGCTTCTTATCTTGCAGGATGCTCCTTTACCAGATCCTATGTAGGTTACGTCCATGCTGTTGCACACTCTTTGGGTGGAAAGTACAACATTCCTCACGGATATGCAAACGCTGTTATCCTCCCCACAGTCCTCGATAGCTACAGGCCTGGAATCGACAGAAAGTTATGGAAACTGGCAATAGCCGCTAACCTAGCAGACGAATTGACTCCAGTAAAAGCTGGCGCCGATGCGTTTATGGATAAAATCAAGAGCCTCAACAATGAGTTTGGCATTCCATCTGTGATACCTGAAATAAAAGACGAGGATATTCCTCAGCTTTCAAAGTATGCAGATAAAGAAGCAAACCCTCTTTATCCTGTTCCGAAACTAATGAATGCCAAAGAACTCAGTGTATTCTATAATAAGCTAAAGGGCTGATTATGCAGAAAGAGACAATTCATAATATAGTTGAAAAACAAAAAGCTTATTTTCTGACAGGCGCTACATTGAGCGTGAAAGAAAGAATAAAAAACTTAAAAAAACTTCATGAAGCTGTGGTAAACAATGAAGAAAAGCTAAGGGCAGCACTGAAAAAAGACCTGGGAAAGAGCGCTTTTGAAAGCGATATGTGTGAAGTAAGGCTTACAGAAAGTGAGATTTCTTACATGATATCCCACACAAAACGTTTCTCAAAAGACAAAAGCGTCTACACTCCCCTCTCTCACTTTCACTCTCATAGTTATGTCCATTACACTCCCTATGGCAATGTACTGATTATGAGCCCGTGGAATTATCCTGTTCTTCTGACGCTCGAGCCCCTGGCTGATGCACTGGCTGCTGGAAACACTGTAGTACTGAAGTCTTCTCTTTATAGTCCTGAGACAACAAAAGTCATGAAGGAGATTATCGAGAATACATTTCCACAGGAACTAGTTGCCTATGTAGACGGAGGAAGAGAAGAAAACCAAGCGCTGCTTGATGAAAAGTTCGACTACATATTCTTTACAGGCAGCAAGCATGTGGGACGCTTTGTTATGGAAAAAGCATCCAAGAACCTGACTCCTGTTACATTGGAGCTGGGAGGAAAGTCACCAGTAGTTGTTGAAAAAGATGCAGATATTCCTCTCGCTTCCCGTCGTATTGTCTTCGGAAAGTTCCTGAACTGTGGCCAGACTTGTGTAGCTCCCGATTATATTCTTGTAGAAAGAAGTGTAAAGGATAGGCTAGTTGAGGGAATAAAGAAGGAGATAGTAAGGCAGTTTGGAGATAAGCCCCTAAGTAATCCTGATTACGGAAAGATAATAAATCAGAAGCACTTTGACCGTATTCTTTCCCTCATAGACAAAAAGAAAGTAGTATTTGGAGGTAATAATAACAAAGATACTCTTCAGATAGAGCCGACTGTCATGGTTGATGTAAATGAAAAAGACAACGTCATGCAAGAAGAGATCTTCGGTCCTGTTCTCCCTATAATAGAGTATACAAATACAGAAGACGCCATCAAATTCATCCAAAATCGGGAGCATCCTCTCGCCTTCTATGTATTTTCAAAGCCAAAGAATGCAAAGAAAATTATGGAAAGAATCGGATTTGGAGGTGGATGTATCAACGACACTATCATTCATCTGGCAACTAGTGAAATGGGCTTTGGAGGCTTCGGAGAAAGCGGAATGGGTTCATACCATGGTAAGAAAGGCTTTCTATGCTTCTCTCACGAAGCAAGCATCGTAGACAAAAAAAGATGGATTGATCTTCCAATGCGTTACCAAAGATACAAAGAGTTCTACCATTCTTTAATAAGATTCTTCCTTAAGTAGCATTAGACTCCCCGTTTTCGGGGAGCCTTGTTTAATCAATACTTATAGAAGCCTTCACCAGCTTCTCTTCCAGTCTTACCTTCTTTTATCATAGTTTCGAGCATTGCCTTGATTCTACCCATTGTAGAATTAGGATCTGCACTCTGTGGATTGTTCTTTACTACATGGTATGCAGTAGGAACGCCGATATAATCCAATTCCTCAAATGGGCCGATAGGAGCGCACATAGTAAGCTTCCAGTCTTTATCAATAGTCTCGGCATCTGCTACTCCATTTGCGAGTAGTCCCATGGCTGCCATTAAGAATGGGATGAGAAGTGAGTTCATCACATATCCTGGAACTTCTTTCTTTATCATAATTGGGACCATGCCGATCTTCAGGGCGAAATCCTTCAGTACAGGTGGATATTTCTCGTCTGTCTTTGAAGTGACCATAATCTCTACAGGGTTCTTCACCCAGATTCTGTTTGCAAAGTGTAGTGCAAGGAATTTTCCAGGTCTTCCAGTATAATCCATGAACCAAGAAGGAATAAGAGAAGATGTATTTGTAGCTATTATTGTCTCTTCGTCCAAAAGTGGAGCCAAAGTCTTGTAGAACTCGATCTTCAAGTCTTTGTTCTCAGATACGCTTTCGATTACAAGGTCTCTACCCTTCACAGCTTTTTCCAAGTCTGTCTCAATCTTGATTTCTTTGTAAGCCCTCTCTACATCTACTAGGAGTCTATCCACATCATCGTTTGTAGCATTCTTTGCATCTTTCAGAATACCTTCAGCGTGACTTTTTTCAGTACCGACGATGCTTCTTAGTTTCTCAACTTCTTCTTTATATGTCGAATAGAGCGCATCAAATCTGTCCTGAACTCTCTTCTTGGACTCTTCGCTTCTTGCCCATACTGTGACATCCAAGCCCTTAAATGCAGACTGGAAGGCTATCTGGCTTCCCAATACTCCACCACCAGCAACTGTTATACTCGTGATTTCCATATTTTTCCTCCATATTGAACAGTTACTGTATTCTACTTCTTGCCTAATATCTTATATATATATCGATAAAAAAAATATAATCGTCACAAAAAGGAAGCCTTCCATTACAGAAGACTTCTCCAACATAAGATATGTTTTCCTATATAGTGACTCCTGGATTCCAAGAGGCAATTGATTAAAGCGCAGCCTTGAACTCTTCCAAAATCTTGCCCTTATTTTCTTCAAGAGCCTTTCTTCCGCCTTCACCTTCTGTGAGGAAAAGATAGTACTTGATCTTTGGTTCTGTTCCACTTGGTCTGACAACCAATTTCTCGCCACTTTCAAAGCGTATAATGATTACATCGGCTTTAGGGAATCCAGTGTTCTCTCCTTTAAGGTCTACCATACTTTCAATTGTGCGTGAAACAAGGACATCGCCCTTCTTCAAGCTTCTCATGTCAGCCATGATCTTTGCCATCTTGGCCTTGCCTTCTGCGCCTTCATAGTCTCTGGCAAATACGACTTCAGTAGAGTATCCATATTCAGCGTAGATTGCATCAAGTCTATCCTGTAGTGTAATTCCCTCTTGCTTGTAATGGCACATCATCTCCACAGCGGCAACAGCTGAAGATACAGCGTCCTTGTCCCTTACACTTGGAACTGTCAAGAATCCATAGGACTCTTCACAACCAAATAAAAAGTGTCTGCCACATCCAGGGTTATCGTCGATCATCTGAATCTGCTCTGCAATATACTTGAAGCCTGTGAGAACGTCTCTGCATTCTCCACCATTCTTCTCAGCAATCTTCTTAACAAGGTCAGTTGTAACAAGAGACTTTACAAGCATCGGCTTATCATCTTTTGCCTTGCCCTGCTCTTTTTCTGTAACAAGAAGATAATCAGCAAGAAGAGTTGCTATCTGGTTTCCTGTAAGAAGGAGATAATCATCCTTTGCTTCAGTCTTAGGAATTGCGATACCAAGTCTATCTGCATCAGGGTCTGTTCCAAGAACAATATCAGCCTTGATCTCTTTAGCCAGTGCGATGACCTTCTGCATTGCTTCTGCACTCTCTGGGTTAGGAAGCTTGACTGTAGGGAATGAACCATCCGGAGCCTTCTGTTCTTCAACAACTGCAACTTCCATTCCAAGTCTGGAAAGCATAGTTGTGAGAGGAACCAATCCTGAACCATGGAGAGGAGTATAAGCGACTTTGACAGGGCTCTTCTTTACAAGCTCCGGCCTTCTGAGAGAAGAGATGACCATGTTGTAATATGACTCGTCAACTTCCTCTGGAACAGAGGAGAGAATGCCACTCTTTCTTGCATCATCTTCATCTATGACTTTTACGTTCTCGTCTTTTACAGACAATACGCACTCTGTGATTCCTACGTCATGAGGAGGAGTTACCTGTCCGCCATCTGACCAATAAACTTTGTATCCATTGTACTTGGAGGGGTTGTGGGAAGCTGTAATGACGATACCTGCTGTTGTTCCCAGTTTTCTTGTGCAGTAAGAAAGCATTGGTACTGGATGGAGTGTATCATACAAGTAAGTTCTTACTCCGTTTGCTGAGAGGACAAGAGCAGCATAGAGAGCAAACTCTTTTGACCAATGACGTGAGTCGTATGCGATAGATACACTTGGAGAGTCTGAATTTTTATTGAGGTAATCGGAGAGCCCCTGTGTCACTCTTCCTACCATATATGTATTGATACGGTTTGTACCTCCACCAATAACGCCTCTCATACCTGCTGTTCCGAAAGCAAGTGCAGTATAGAATCTATCATAGAGGTCATCGTAGTCATTCTTTGCAATTGCATCCTCGACCTCTTTTCTGAAGACTTCACTCTTTTCCCACTTTAGATACTCATTAGCCTTTGCCAATACTTCGCTTTTCTCTTTTTCTGTTATTTCCATATTCCCTCCTTGTTTTATCGTCTCAAATCAAAGTTGAACCTAGTTTAGCACGAAACATTGTTTTTGGGGTGTTTACTGTTGGCAATTTCGAAAGAGAAGCCTTTATTGTACAACTGGAGAAATAAATAGTTATAATAGAAAAAATTGAGTTTGTTGCAATTCGTTGCATCAACTTATTGCATTTATTTTTTTATCGTGTAATATATGGTTGGCAACAAAATGCAACAAAATAAATAGAGGTTTCAAATATGAATAACGATTACTCATACATTATCCACAATAACGGAGATGTTTCAAAGAAAGATCAAGCTTTGGCAAAGGAACTCTTTCCTGTCTCCATTGCAAGGGAAGCAAGAAAGTTCCATAGACAGATTCCAGGATATAAAATGACTCCACTTGAAGCTCTTCCTAACCTTGCACATATGTTGGGTGTAGGTGGCATATATATAAAAGATGAAGCTCAGAGACTTGAACTGAACTCATTCAAGGTCATGGGCGGATCCTTTGCTATATACCGCTTTATGAAAAAGCTCCTTGGAATGGAAGATCAGGAGCTTACATTCGAATACCTTACAAGTAAGGAATGCCACGATAAAGTGGGTGATATCACATTCTGCTCTGCAACCGATGGTAACCACGGAAGGGGTTTGGCATGGGCGGCAAAGATGCTCGGCCACAAGTGCCAGATCTATGTCCACTCTGAGACAAGCCAGGCAAGAATCGACGCCATCAAAAAATATGGTGCAACAGTTACTGTAGTAGACGGGAACTACGACGATGCTGTAAGACAGGCTGCGAAAGATGCAGAAAAGAATGGATGGTATGTTGTATCCGATACATCTTGGGATGGATATACAGAAATCCCTACTTGGATCATGCAGGGATATACTTCCATGCTTCTTGAGTGTCAGGAGCAGTTTGCAGGCATGGGAATCCAAAAGCCTACCCACGTATTTGTACAGGCTGGTGTAGGAGCTTTGGCAGGAGCAGTCGTTGGGTTCTATACAGCTCTCTTCCCAGAGAATCCTCCTCTCTTTGTAATCGTCGAGCCAGATAAAGCGGCATGTGTCTATGCATCAATTAAGGCTAACGACGGCAAATGCCACAGCGTAAAGGGTGACCTTGATACTATTATGGCTGGACTGGCATGTGGCGATCCTTCTCCTTTGGCTTTCAAGATTCTCAATGGCAACGGAGACATTTTCATGGAGGTTCCTGATTATATTGCAGCAAGAGGAATGAGAATTCTCTCCTGTCCATTAAAGGGAGACCCTTTCATCATCAGTGGAGAAAGCGGAGCAGTACCTCTTGGAGCACTCTACTCTTTGATGACAGAAAATACAGATGAGAATTTGAAGAAGGCGCTTAACCTCAATGAAGATTCTCTTGTATTCATGGTAAACACAGAAGGTAACACTGACCCCAAGCACTTCAGAAGAATTATCTGGGATGGTCAAGATCCTGTTCCAAGAGAGTATAGAACAAGAAGATAATCGCATCTTTATTTTGATATCAGGTCCGTGACAACCACACGGGCCTTTTTTATTTGGAAAAGAAATATAAAATATAAATCTCACTATTTTTTCTAATTTATTTTCCATAAAGGAAATACTATATTTCTACGATTTTTTTGTGAAAACAAAGTATAAAAGAATCAAAAAACTTATTGACAGAAAGTTGTGTTTCCTTTAGAGTCTTGTGTGTTCGAGATACATTCTCCGGTAGCTCAGTCGGTAGAGCAGGTGGCTGTTAACCACCCTGTCGGGGGTTCAAATCCCTCCCGGGGAGCGAATAAGCGGTGCAGAGATGCATCGCTTTTTTCTTTAAGATATATCGGCATCTTTCTTCCATTTGAAAAAACAACAGACGAAGGGTCACTTCTATAAATAGAATGAGGTGCAGGTAAGTAGGTATAGCGGCATAAGAAACGATTTTTCTTTACATACAAGGAAAAACCAAACTTGCATCAGGATAATTCCCCTGATTTCCTACACATCTATTTTATTTTTCACACAACAAGAGATACGCCTTTCTTAGTCGTCGGAAGCCAAGACTTCAACTCCCATTTCTTCCAGTTCTTTCCTAAAGTCCTTGTCCACAACATCGGATACAAAAGTATCTATGTCATGCCAGGAACAGATATTAGAAAAGGCCTTTTTTCCGAATTTCGATGAATCGGCAATAAAAACTACTTTATCTGAAGATTCCATCATATATCGTTTCAAGGAAGATTCACTAATGTCAGAAGAAGATATAGATGATTTATCGTAAGCTGCAGCACCCATGAAATATATATCAACATTAAGAGCTTTTATAGCCACCTCAGCCAAAGGTCCTACTGTTCCCATGGATTCACGTCTCAAGCTTCCCCCCAATGCGATTATCTTGATGTCATCTTCACTTTTTAACCTTTCAAGGACAAGGAGGTTATTTGTCACTACAGTGATATTCTTTCCCTTCAAATGCTCGATTAAATGTATCGTCGTTGAACCGGAATCAATGATTATAGTGTTCCCTGGCTTAATAAGAGACGCCGCCTTCTCCGCTATAGCTTTTTTCTCCATTTCATTCTCAATCATTGTATTGGAGATAAGCCTTGCCTCGCCCTTCATGCTGCTCTTCATGGCACCACCATGAGTGCGGATTAAAAGGCCACTTTCTTCCAAAGAAGTAAGATCTGTCCTGATTGTGACAGCACTTACTCCAAGAACTTTGGAGAATTCTTCTACAGTGACATATTCTCTGTCTGCAAGAATTTTCAATATCTCTTCTCTTCTTTCATTAATATCCATAGATATATGATACATTACAAATCAATACTTTGCTAATCCAGCTTTAACATACTCGTCCGTAATCTTCTTTACTTCGCCGTTTAATCTTTCACACTCCTCTTTGCTGTTTGAAACGACTTCCCACCTGCACATAGCGTCTTCACTTCGACTTATTCTTTGTGCAACCTGTGCCCATATCTCTCCATCCAGATTTGTAGTAGAGTCAAAAGAGACAGGAAGGTTGAATCTCATCAGAGTGGCGTCAAGGTCACTTCCATCATCCATTTCTTTTATGATGAAGGCTCCAAGCTCCTTCATTCTCTTTTCTACCCTGTCCATTAATTCAGGCATCTTCTCAGGAGCAGCTTCGCAGATAAGAGGCCACTCTCGTTCTCTGAAGAGATTCTCCTCCAGCTTATGTACTCTTTCGTACTCTTTAGGGTTCTCTTTATATGTCTTTGCCGTCAACAGAGCAAAGAACAAAGTATTTTCTACTGCTGCATATCCTTTTGTATGATCGTTGATATCATAAGGGAAGTTCATATAATAGTGAGCAGACTCTTCTTCGGAAGCAAAATATCCCTTTTCACAGTTTTCTCTTAGTTTTGCTTTAATAAAAGAATGACCATTTCTTATTATGTGGATTTTAGCCCCGCTTTTAGCCATTTCCAATAGTGAGATAGGAATAGCCTTGACATCGGCATAGAAGTCTTTCTTCTCACCCTCGTAGATTTTTAATAGTTTTGGGGCGATCAAAGCCATATTCAAGCCTGGAACAATCTGCTTTCCGTCTTTATACATTAAATCCAGTCTGTCGCCGTCGCCATCGAAACAGAATCCGATATCAAAGTCTCCCTTTCTCATAGCACTTCTAGCTGGGGCGATAGATGACTCGATAATAGGATTGGGGTCACCTCCAGGAAATAAGCCGTTTGGCACCACGTTTCTAGCTTCTATCTCAGCCCCTGCCCTCTCAAAAGCCATGCTTACTTCCGTTCCTGCGCTTCCTGAAAGGAACTCTAGGAGAATCTTCATTCCCTTTAAGCTACCTTCCTCTACTCCTGCAAGTTTCATGGAGTATGATATATAAGAATCAAGGTAGTTGATTATCTTCACTTCACCCTTTCTATCTTTCTCTGGTTTTTCTTCCGTGAGATATATTTCCTTTATCTTTGTTATTCCCCCTTCAGGGCCACACCCCATTGCAAGGGGAAATAGAGAAGGAGCCATAAGCTTGAGACCTATGTAAGAACCAGGATTATGGGAGGCTGTCACCATGATTCCACCTGACGACGGATTCTTCATACATGAGTAATAAAATTGACAAGTGGAAATGGGAAGAGGATTCAATAAAACATCAACACCTGCCTCCAGCAGAGAGTCTTTCAAACTCTCTACGACTTTCGGTGCATAGAGTCTGGCGTCTCTCGAGAGGACCACAGATTGAGCTTTAAGTATTTTTTTATAGTAGACGGCAACAGCACGAGATAACGAATTAAGGTTCTCGTCTGATAGTTTATCTATCTTGGTCCTGATGTCATAAGGCTTGAACATTCCTAGGTTGAGATCTTTCATTTCAGTCTCCTTACAAAGAGAATATATCTAAAACGAAAGAATAGCAAAGGTTATTTTCACTTACGAAAGAAAAACCATACATTCCTTCTTTCATTTGAAAGTATGTATGGCTTTTCCAGTATTCAAAGAATTTTATAAGAGTATTTCTGAGGCCTTCTTGAGGTTATCTCTGATAGCAATATGCTGAGGGCAGGCTTCTTCGCATTTACCGCACTTTATACATTTATCAGGGAACTTCCTTCCTTTATTTGTTACAAGTGCCTTGAACTGATCTTTAGCCCTCTCTTTGTTGTTGTAAAGAAGAACAGTGTTTAAGGCTGCAAAGGAGCCACTGACACCAATATCCATTGGGCATACCTTTGCACAGTAGTCACACTTAGTGCATGGAACTGAAGGGAGAGCATCAAATACTTCCCTTGCTCTTTCGATGGTATCATTCTGCTCCTGAGTTAGCCCCTGGAAGTTCCACATAGTCTTTACATTATCTCCAAGCATCTCAAGGTTGCTCATCCCCGATAGAACAGTCATTACACCATCGAGAGACGCGGCAAAGCGGATAGCCCAGGAAGCGGGGGATGCATTTGGGTCTGCTTCTTTAAATACTTTCTTCACTTCAGGATGAGGATCAGAAAGGAGTCCACCCTTTACAGGCTCCATTACGATAATCTTCTTATTGTGCTTTCTTGCTACTTCCCAGCACTTTCTTGACTGGACTTTAGGATTCTCCCAATCCGCCCAGTTTATCTGGAGTTGCACGAATTCAGCTTCAGGATGCCTTGTAAGAATATCATCCAAGACTTCAGGAGAGTCATGGAAAGAGAAGCCAAGATGATGAATCAAGCCTTCTTCCTTTTTCTTCAAGAAATAATCCCAAAGCCCCCACTCTTCAAAGGTCTTGGCGCTGTCTTTGTTTAGGGCATGCAAAAGATAGAAGTCGAAATAACCTGCTCCTGTACGCTCTAGCGAAATATCGAGTTCCCTCTCAGCGTCTTCTTTCGTTTTGCAGCCACTCCAGATAGCACACTTTGTAGCCAAGTAGTAAGACTTTCGTGGATAACGGTCGACAAGGGCTTCTTTTATTGCCTCTTCGCTTCCAGGATATGCAAAGGCGGTGTCAAAATAATTGAATCGAGAAACCATAAAAGCATCTACAAGCTTTTTTGTCTCCTCAAGGTCGATTCCATCTCCTTTTCTTGGGAGCCTCATCATTCCAAATCCAAGTCTTCCTACTGTTTTATCCAAATCAATTCCTCCGAAAATAAAGGTTTATTTCTTAATTGATAACTATTTTTTCCATAAAAGGAAAGACAATCAGGGAAAAATGATGTCATTCGTCATATTTGCCTTCTTGATATTGTTTCTTATTTGGCTATTATAGACCAAGAGGTGAGGCAGGTGAAAAAGGTAGAGAAAGATATGACGAAGAGGGATATACAATACATATAAAACCCGAGATAGATTCCATCCTTTTAAGGTGGAATATGAATCGGGTTAACCTTGGTTCATGATGTATTCCTTAAGACGCTCAGCGCTTACATTGCCAACTGATGAGCAGAAGTAGCCTCTTGTCCAGAGATGGTGTTCTTTCCAATAGAACTTTCTGAGATAGCTGTAATACGATTT
>JALFCJ010000176.1 GCA_022771185.1 Spirochaetales bacterium
CAATCGGTTCACCAATTCCCCCGTGGCTAACTATAAAGGTGAACTTTATTCGCTTCCATTCAACATGTATACCTTCAATAAGATGTGGGGTGTCGTCACACCAGAAGAGGCCGAAAGAAAAATAGAAGAGCAGAAGAAAGAAATAAAGGGGGAACCTAATAACCTCGAAGAACAAGCAATATCACTGGTTGGACGAGATATTTATGAGAAACTGGTCAAAGGTTATACAGAGAAGCAGTGGGGAAGGGATTGCAGGAATCTTCCTACCTTTATTATCAAGCGTCTTCCTGTACGACTCACCTTCGACAATAATTACTTCAATGCACTCTATCAGGGGATACCTGTTGGTGGATATACGAAGATGGTTGAAAGAATCCTAGAGGGAATAGAAGTCGAATTGGGTGTTGATTACTTAGGGGACAAAGAAAAATGGAAATCTATGGCTAGGAAGGTCGTTTATACGGGCCCAATCGACGCCTACTTCGGGTATTCTCTGGGAACTTTGGAGTATCGGTCAGTACAATTTGAGACAGAACTCCTAGACAAATATAACTTTCAGGGCAACGCTGTAATAAATTACACTGATAGGGAGACCCCTTGGACTAGAATTATCGAGCATAAATGGTTTGAGTTTGGTAGAGACGAAGAATGTAATGATATCCCTAAAACAATCATAAGTAGGGAATATAGTACTGAATGGAAGCCTGGAGATGAGCCTTATTATCCTGTTAATGATAAAAGAAACAGTGAACTATACGACAGATACAAGAATCTTGCAGACAAAGAAGAAAATGTAATCTTTGGTGGTAGGCTTGGAGAATATAGATACTATGATATGGATGCTGTGATTGATTCTGTATTACAAAAATGCAATGAAGTACTTTGAAGGTTTAGATGTTTGTATATCTTCTTAAAATTAGAGTGTTTTTTAAAACATGACTGGAAACATTCTTAAAACATAAGATTGTCTATAACAAATATGAAAAAGATAATTAATCCAAATGGTTTATTGATTGGCTGCTACTTTTTGCAATTAACTATTGGCATAGCGTTTGTCAAAACATAATATTTTATATAATATGTTCACGAAAATAATACAGGTGATTATTCGTGAACATATTTGAATCAGATATTCTTAGAACACTTTCAGAGAAGAAGTATTCTAACCAAAGATCGTTGTCGGAGTCTTCCGGCTATTCTTTAGGCGTTATAAATAAATCATTAAAAAAACTATTTAATGAAGGGTATTTAGACTCAGAAAACAATTTGACAGAGAAAGCAAGGAAAGATATTGCAAAAAAATCTCCAAAAAATGCAATCATATTGGCTGCAGGTTTTGGAATGAGGATGGTTCCTATAAACACAATTTCTCCAAAAGCTTTTTTAGAAGTTAATGGAGAAGCCTTGATAGAACGAATAATAAAACAACTCCATGAAGTAGGAATAAGAGATATATGCATTGTTGTAGGATATATGAAGGAGCAGTTTGAATACCTTATAGATGAATATGGTGTGAAACTCATAGTCAATGAAGAGTACAAAGAAAAGAACAATCTTCATTCATTGGCATTAGCTTCTCAATATCTTTCAAATACTTATATCATTCCATCAGATATTTGGTGCAATAACAACCCATTTAGCGAGAATGAATTGTATTCATGGTACATGGTAAGTGATCTTGTCGATGATGAAAGTAATGTTCGAATTAATAGAAAAATGGAGCTTGTGACAAGCCTGAATGGTGGAAACCAGATGATTGGTATCTCTTATCTTATTGAAAAGGATAGTGACATAGTAAGAAATCGATTAAGCCAATACGATAAGGAAAAGAAATATACTAATTCTTTTTGGGAAGAAACCCTTGTAGAAGGCGATCGCATGCTGGTGCAGGCAAAAGTTGTACACTCATCAGATGTTGTTGAGATAAATACATATGAAGAACTCCGAGAGCTGGATGAAGAATCCAACCATCTTAAATCCGATGCTATATCTTTAATATCTGATGTATTAAATGTGAGAGACAAGGATATTACAGAGATAGAAGTACTGAAGAAAGGAATGACTAACCATTCCTTCTTATTCTCTGTCCTCGATACTAAGTATATCATGCGCATTCCAGGAGAAGGAACTGATAACCTTGTGGACAGAAAGGGTGAGGCTGAGGTTTACAATGTTATAAAAGACAAGGGTATTTCTGACGATATTATTTATATAAATCCCAAAAATGGATATAAGATTTCCAAATATTTGGATGGATCAAGAGTCTGTAATCCTAGAAATAAAGACGATTTAAAGAAATGTATGGCAAGGTTGAAATTTTTCCATTCCTTATGCCTAAAAGTTGACCATTCTTTTGATATATTTGAGAAGATAGATTTTTACGAATCTCTATGGGATGGAAATAAATCAATATTCAGGGACTACAACTATACAAAAGAAAACGTATTCTCATTGAAGAAGCTAATAGATGGAATGGAGAAGGATTGGTGCCTAACCCACATTGATGCAGTTCCTGACAATTTCCTTTTTGTAAATATCGACGGAAAGGAGTCTGTAAGGCTTATTGACTGGGAATATGCAGGTATGCAGGATCCTCATGTGGATATAGCGATGTTCTGCATCTATTCTCTATACGACAGAAAAGAGATAGATAGACTTATAGACATCTACTTTGAAGGAAAATGCAGAAAGGAAATAAGGATAAAGATATACGCCTATATCGCAGTATGCGGTCTATTATGGAGCAATTGGTGTGAATATAAGAGAAATCTTGGAGTTGAGTTTGGTGAGTATTCCATTAGGCAATATCGTTATGCAAAGGACTATTACAAGATTGTAATGGAGGAGCTGAATAATGAAGGTAGATAACGCAATAATAATGGCTGCCGGGACATCCAGCAGATTTGCTCCTCTTTCTTATGAAAAGCCAAAAGCTCTGATTGAAGTAAGAGGGGAAATTCTAATTGAAAGGCAAATAAAGCAACAAAAAGAAGCTGGCATTGATGAGATAATCATTGTTACAGGCTATATGTCGGAAAAGTTTCAGTATTTAAAAGATAAGTATGGTGTAAAGCTGGTCCATAACCCCGATTACTTGATAAGAAATAATAACTCATCGATTAATGCTGTAAAAGAATACTTGGGAAACAGTTATATCTGCTCTTCGGACAACTACTTTGTAGAAAACCCCTTTGAGAAAGAGGTTGACGAATCATACTACTCCGCTGTCTATGCAGAAGGGCCCACAGACGAGTGGTGTATAAAAGACGAGAATGGATGGATAAAGGATGTAAAAATCGGAGGAAGAGATTCTTGGATTATGCTTGGACATGTGTTCTGGTCTGAAAGCTTCAGCAAAAAGTTTCTTTCTATTCTCGAAGAAGAATACTATAAAGATGGTACGGCAGATAAGCTATGGGAATCCATCTATATAGGGCACATAGATGAACTGAATATGAAAATAAGAAAGTATCCCAATGATTTCATTTTCGAATTTGACACACTCGATGAGCTGAGATTATTTGATGAGAGTTATATCGACGATACAAGATCTGAAATATTGAAAGGTATCAAAGAGAGGCTGGGTATAGAGGAGAGGGATATAAGAGAATTAAAATCATTCAAGGATAGGGACAACTCTGCGGCGGGGTTTTGTTTTTCTGTTTTTGAAAAGAAATATAGGTTTTTTTATAAGACAGAAGAGCTAAAGGAGGAAATATGAATAAGAAAAAAATAGATTGGATAATTACTCTTCTTCCTCTGATTTTGATTGGAGGCCTCAGTATATTGTTTTTCATTGCTCCGAAGGCTTCAAATACAGTCTTAAGCCAGGTCCGTTTCTTCTTCGGAGATACACTTGGAACATACTATTTAATAGTTGGGTTTGGTGTTTTCTTAATCTCCATTTATCTTTGTTTCTCAAAATATGGGGACATAGTATTGGGTGAACCTGATGAAACCCCCAAGTATTCTTTTTTTGCATGGGGATCAATGATGTTTACCTGTGGCCTTGCTGCAGATATTCTTTTCTACTCATTCTCTGAGTGGGTGATGTATGCAACAAATCCACGTGTGGAGGAACTTGGCTCGATGCAAGATTGGGCTGGAGTATTCCCTCTCTTTCATTGGAGTTTTATTCCTTGGGGATTTTATCTCGTGCTGGCAGTGGCCTTTGGTTTTATGCTTCACGTTAGAAAAAGAAATAGGCAAAGATTCTCGGAAGCATGCAGGCCAATATTGGGAAAGCATACAGATGGTTGGGCAGGAAGAGTAATAGATTTAGTGGCAGTATTTGCCCTTTTGGCTGGGACTGCCACGACATTCTCCGTCGCCACTCCCCTTATGTCCACGATAATCCAGTCGCTTTTTGGAATAAGAGTTGGACGTACGACGATTACAATTATTATAATACTCCTGACATGTGCCGTTTATACTTATTCCCTCCTACATGGTTTTAAGGGAATAAGTACTTTGGCCAATATCTGTATATATATGTTTTTCGGCCTTATATTATTTATCCTGGTTCTTGGAGGGCAGGGACGATATATAATCGAGACGGGAATAGAGTCTTTGGGAAGAATGGTTCAAAACTTTATTGGGCTCTCTACTTATACAGATCCTCTTCGTACCACAAATTTTGCACAGGATTGGACAATATACTACTGGGCATATTGGATGGT
Source organism: Spirochaetales bacterium (assembly GCA_022771185.1). Lineage (GTDB taxonomy): Bacteria > Spirochaetota > Spirochaetia > Sphaerochaetales > Sphaerochaetaceae > Ornithospirochaeta. Next base: position 4,680 of record JALFCJ010000176.1, read on the forward strand.
CTGGTGTGTTGCCGCACCATTCTTTATCGGAAATATTTCAAGAGGAAGAACAGTAAAGCAGACTATACTCGGCGGTTATGTCTTTGGAGTGGGATCCACCCTCATTAGCTTCATTGTCCTAGGAAATTATTCTTTGGGACTGCAGATTCAAGGTGTTGTAGACTTTGTATCACAGTATTTGGCTGACGGAGATCTATACAAAATGATAATCAATATCATAAGGACCCTTCCTTGGTCAGGTGTTGTACTTGTATGGGTGCTTACAACTATGATTGCCTTTTATGCCACTTCTTTTGACTCGATAGCATATACTGCATCATGTTATAGCTATCATAGGCTGGAAGAGGACGAGCATCCTCATATTAACATCCAGTTATTATGGTGCATTCTTCTTATTCTTCTTCCTATTGCTCTTGTTTTCTCTGATAGTTCAATGAGCAATATCCAGACTGTAAGTATTATTGCAGCCTTTCCAGTAGGAATAATCATGATAATGACAGTGTTGAGTTTTTTGAAAGACGCAAAGAAATATTTGTTGGAGATAGAAGCAAAGAAAGGATAATCAGAATTGTCAATGTGATTGTTACACATAGTACTTCCTTATATGTTCAATAAGGAAGTAGCACATATTTTTATTTTGGTCTTATTGATTACAGGAAAGTATATGCATAAGCGTTAAAAAAGATGAATATGGATTAAATCTTGTCATATACATTCTGTAAAAAAAGTATTTCTTTTTCCATATCGATTCCATGTCTAATTGCTCTTGTTGATGCAGTAGACCCATCCGGGTCAAGATGATGTTCTATCCCCGTTCGAGGAAATGACATAAAGTTTTCTCCATAGTATTCCATCAAGTATCTAGGAGTATTGTTAGGTACTGGAAGTTTTAGTCCTTCAAATTCCATTTCTTTTAGAGGAAATAAGTCAGATTGGTCAATACCAAAGACTTTTTCATTGAACTCGGGGCAGAACAAGACAATAGAGTGGTTTCCTTTTCCAATGTTGTCATATTTCGAGAGAATGGATTGCTTTTTTGATATAAGTTCATTTTCATTAAGTATTTTCTCGTTTTTCTTGTAGAAAAATATGTATTCTGAGATAGCTTTATCAAGAATAGGTCTTATTTTTGATAATTCACTATTACATTTAATGAAATCTACAGGAAACACATCAATCCAAATGCCTGTTTCTGCTGTCTTGTAGTTTATTCCTATCCTTTGAAGTATTCCTCTGTCATCATATATACCTCCTGAACTTATTATTATTCCGTACTTATTCAATTCATCCTTAAATAGGGGAATGACTTTATCATAATCCTCCCTTGGCATAGATACATCCATGTCATCATCCCATGGAACAAATCCTTTATGCCTATAAGCACCTAGTAGATTGCCTGCATCAAGCCAGTATCGGAGATTATACTTTTTGCACAACTTGTCAAATATTTTTAACAATTCCAAAATACCCAGCTGCAGATTTCTTAGATTTTTGTTTTGTGTAGGAGGAAGAGATGTGATGTCACAATATGAGTTGAGATAATAGTAAAGAGAATTTATTTCTTCTTTCTGTTGTTTTATCCCGAGAGCTTTCAAAATACCTTGTTGGACTGTTTCCTTGAGTCCCCTTGTCTTTAGGCTATCGATAAGTTTCATTTTTGCTCCTCTATTAGCACAGTTTGTTTATGAAAAGTTTAATACTTCAATAAACTCATATATTAATTTGGTATAGCGGTTATAATGGTAACATTAATTTCTTTTCATATTATAGTACTTTGATCTTGGTAATTGGTTTATTAGATATTGTTTTTGAATAATTTGGTTTTAAAAGTTTTTGCTGATACGGAATTTGACACCCTTCGTTATTATTTAGATTGGCTTTATGAAGAATTGTTAGCGTCGTTTTTTTTGAATTCTCTCCTCTTGTTATTATCTTCCGACGCTAACAGAATATTGACCTTTTATAAAACTTCTACAAATAGATGTAAAGTTTGACGATAAGGACTTTAACAATATGAAAGATACCATTAATCCAACTTGAATAGTGGAGAGTTAGTTAAAAAGGAAGGGACGAAATTAATAATGAATGTTAGAACTATCAGGGAAATGATGGATGCAGGTACTTTTATTACTTGATAGAAAATAGAAAAGAATTCCTTGATAAAAGGGAGAATAACAGATACGGACTATAATTTTTGTTGCTGGAATTAGTGTAATAATTCGGAATGGACTGACTCGAAAAAAAATATAAAGTTCAGGGTTAATGTTTGCGATGAGACTTATATATAACGCTTTGACATCAAAAAGATCTATGATAGAAATAGGATATAAAAGACATGGACCACTAATTTCCATTTTTAGATAGTGCTTTGATGTATTGAAGCATCTTCTGTTGATTCTATCTTTCTGATAAACTCTTCTAGAAGTGAGGGCTATGTATGAAGGTATGTAAGTTTGGTGGCAGCAGTGTTGCAGATGCTTCACAGATAAAGAAAGTAAAAGCAATCCTTGATAGCGACAAAGAGAGAACAATCGTTGTTGTTTCTGCTCCTGGAAAAAGATTCAGCGGAGACGAGAAGGTTACTGACATGCTTCTCTCATGCGCAGAAATGGTTCAGAAAGGTATGTCTTCAAAAGATAAGTTTGAAGACGTAAAGAATAGATATAGAGATATAGCAGAGGGGCTTGGGCTTGGGAGAGATGTAATAGACGAGGACCTCAAGGCAGTATATGAGACGATTAAAAGCGGGGCAGGTAGAGATTATGCAGCATCCCGAGGTGAGCATCTCAATGCAAAGCTTATTGCAAAGTATCTTGGATGGAACTATATCGAGACAGAAGAGTGCATTGTCATCGGAGAGAATAACAAAATAGAGGGTGAGTCATATTCAAACCTTGCTTCATTAATTGAGAGTGGAAAGAAATATGTAATCCCAGGTTTCTACGGAAGAAGCCCTTCTGGAGACGTGAGATGCTTCAGCCGTGGTGGCAGCGATATTACAGGTGCCATTGCCGCTCGTGCCGTTATGGCAGATGTATATGAGAACTGGACAGATGTCTCAGGCGTATATTCATCTGATCCAAGATATGTCAAAAGCGCTCACGTCATCACAGCTCTCTCTTATAAAATGGTAAGGGAACTAAGTGAAGTGGGAGCTTCCGTATTCCATGAAGAAGCTATAGCACCTGTTGTAGAAGTAAATATTCCTATCAACATCAGAAATACTAACAGCCCTGATGATGCTGGCACTATCATAGGAAAAGAGCCGGAAGAGAAGGGCGTAGTCGGTGTCAGTGCAAAGGGTGGACTATCAAAGATATATGTAAGAAAACTAATGTTCTTCAAGGAAAGTGGAATTAGACATAAGATACTGTCTTTGATGCATATCTATGGAATCAAGCCTTGCTATACTCTCTATGGCTGTGATTCTATCTCTTGGTATTTTGAAACAAAGCAGATTGAAAACATCGATACAGACGAGATGTGTTCTAGAATTAAGGAAGAGTTCTCTCTTGATGAAATAGAACTTAAGAAAGGTTTTGCTGTAGTGGGCCTTGTAGGAAAGGGAGTTGAAGAGACAATGGAGTATGTTGATGCCTTGGATGAACTGAGAAAGAACAACATTGAGCCATCTTCCGTTTCCCTTGGTGGAAGTTATACTACATTTGTAATCGGTGTCCCTGAAGAAAGGAAGCTTGACGCAGTGAACTGTATTTCGGAGAGACTCTTTGTTTCAAAGTAAATAATATATGCGACGATAAGAAATATGAGGTAATAAAGTCATGGAGAAGAGAAAAATAAAAGTAGCACAGATGATAGGTTCCGTCTTTGAAGGTGGAGTCGAGTCATGTATTATGAATTACTTCTCTGCCATAGATACTTCAAAGGTTACATTCGACTTTTATGTTGATAGAGCTTCCAAGATTATCGATCAAAAAAAGATTGAGGAACTTGGAGGCAGAGTAATTATTACTCCCCATTATACTCATATTTTCAAGTACCTAAAGTTTATTAGAGCGCATTTTAAAAGTGAAGGCTATGATGTTGTACATGCAAATATGTCTTCACTAAACTTTATCCCTCTCACAGTAGCGAAGATATGCGGAATAAAAGTGAGAATCTCTCATTCTCATACTACGTCCAGTGGAAAAGACAGGGTACATGATTTCTTTAAAAAAATCCTTAGACCTTTCTCTAAAATAGGTGCAACCGATCTTTTTGCCTGCTCTGAAAAGTCTGCTAGATGGCTGTATGGAAACAAGGATTTTGATAATGGAAGAGTATATATAGTAAATAATGCAATCATTATGACCAGATTCCGCTTCTCTGAAGGAACAAGAAATAGAGTTAGAAAAGATCTTGGACTTGGAGACGATACTCTTTTATTGGGGCATATTGGTCGTTTCTGCGAAGCAAAGAATCATAAATTCTTATTAGATATTTTCTCATCCGTCAGAGAAAAACAACCAGATTCTAAATTAATTCTTGTAGGAGAAGGTCCTCTTTGTGAAGAGACAAAAAAATATGCAGAAAGTATAGGTGTATCAGATGATGTACTATTCCTTGGAAGCAGTAAGACCCCAGAAATATATTACAACGCCATGGATATATTTGTTCTCCCAAGTATTTTTGAAGGTTTTCCTGTTGTAGCTGTAGAAGCACAGACAAATGGACTAAGATGTTTTTTCTCTACAGAAGTTACAAAAGAAGCAAAGCTTTTGGATACTACATTGTATCTTCCATTATCTAATGGAAAAGATAAGTGGGCTGAGGATATTTTGAATAGTGACAATGATCTTGATAGAGAGTATGGGTATTCTGTACTTTCTGAGAGTAAATACTCCATTTCTAAAGAAGCGGAGAGACTGCTTGAGAAATATGAAGAGTTGGTCAAAAGAGAAGAGAGATGATTAACAACCCACTCTTATCCATTATTATCCCAGTCTACAATTCTGAAAGATTTCTTAAAGAATGCCTAGATAGTGTTCTTTTCCAGTCTTTTTCTGACTTTGAAGTGATAGTGGTCGATGATGGATCTACTGATTCTAGTATTCAAATCGAAGAAGAATATTCAAAGGATTCTAGATTTGTCATCATCAGTCAATCTAATGCGGGGCAAGGTGCAGCTAGAAATAGGGCCCTCGATATAGCAAAGGGAAAGTATATTACATTCCTTGATTCAGATGATGCAATGAAGCCTGATTTTCTAAAAGAGACACTCTCTAAGATTGAGGACGGAAAATATGACATAGTCGTGACCAACTATGATTATATCAATGAACAGAGTGAGTTTTTAGGCAATCGTTCAAATAAAAGAGAAAATTATACACTTGATGGATACGAAGCTCTTTTAGAAATGTTTTATGATGAAAATGTTCATATCGGGCCTTGGGCCAAGCTATATAAAAGAGAAGTATTTGAAAAAGAGAGGTTTAAATCCTGCTACTGTGAAGATGCCGATATACTTGAAAGAATAATCAAAAAGAATCAGAGCATACTTTATATCTCTGATTCTCTATTTAAGTATAGAATCAGGAACGATGCTGATACATGGGTGTTCAAACCAAGAACTTATGAGCAGATTGCAGTCTTTGATAATATGTATTTATTTGCAAAAGAGAATTATCCAAGTGAACTAATTGGAGCTTTGAAGGCAAAGATGATGTCTGTATGGTTTCATGTGCTTCTTCAACTGCCTAAAGGTGATAAAAGAGCAGATGAACTCAAGAAGAGAATAAAAGAAAACCGTAGGGCTGTATTAAAGGATAATAGAATTAGAAATAAGACTCGAATAGCTTGTCTTTCGTCTTATTTAGGATTCAGCGTCGTTAGATTGCTTTTTGGTTTTGTCAAAAGAGCAGGAGGATAGGTTTATTTTTATATGAAGTTTATAAGTTGTGCTAGTTATTATGGATCCGGATCAAGTGCCGTTACAGATTTGATTTCAGAATATAATACTGTTTATTCATTTACAGACGAAGAGATTAGATTCCTTCATGATCCCGATGGAATAGATGATCTTTATTATCATATTGTGGAGAATTCCAATAGGCATAACTCTGGTCATGCCATAAAACGTTATAAAAGGCTTGTAGATTTCTATTCTGGATCCTGGTGGTATGGAAAGAAATATTCCGCTTTGTTTGGAGATAGCTGGAAAAAGTGTTCATATGAATATATAGATAGCCTTGTTGATTTCTCCTATGAAGGCGGATGGTTTTATGACCTTTATGACAGGGGAATGCCTTATTATTTTATTAAAAGAGCCCCCCAAAGAATTCTATCCAAGATTCCAGTAATAAAGCGATTTGCTTCTTTTCATCCATATAAAGGAGAACATACATATTGTACAACTCAAACGAAAGAAGATTTTATTCTGAAGACTAAGAGTTACATCAACTCTCTTTTTTCCTCCGTCGTTCCTCCTGAATACGATACCGTTATGGTGGATCAGATTGTTCCGTCATCAAATATAGATAGGTATACCCGCTACTTTGATGACATAAAGGTTGTGGTCGTCGAGCGAGACCCTAGAGATGTTTGGATGTGTGAAAAATATGTCTGGAAAGAGGGTGTGATTCCATCGGACAACGTCGAAAAGTATTGCAAATGGTTTGAATACTCAAGAATGAAAAGGAAAAAAGAAGATGTAGACAATGGAGTCACGACAATGCTTGTTCACTTTGAAGATCTCATCTTCGACTATAATAATACAGTTAAAAGAATTGAAGAATGGCTTGGTCTTGATCCTTCTAGTCATACAAAAAAGATGGAATATTTTAATCCATCAAAATCTATTAACAATACGAAAATTTGGAAACGATATCCTAAAGAGAAACAAAATATTGAGTATATTGAGAAAGAGTTGTCAAAATATCTCTATAGTTTTCCTGAAAATAATCCGGGATACATAAATATCGTTGATGACAAGATGTTTTAATAGTGGAGAAAAAATGGGTAAGAAAATATGTTTTGCATTTAATCATCTTCAGTATTCTGATGGGGTAGCTCGTGCAGCTTTATCGATGGCAAATATTCTTGCGGAAGAAAAAGGATGTGATGTTACTTTAAGACCTATTTTTATCTTCGATCCAGAAATAAAGAAGATGATATCTCCAAAAGTTAAGATAAAACCTTTATTTGGTTTTTGGATCAGGGGCATGGTTTCTCTCTTTTGGAAACTTCCTGGAAAATTAATGCATGCTTTAGTTTTTGGTACAAAGCATGAATACGATGTTGAAGTCGGTTTCCAGCATGGGCCTGCTACAGTGGCTGTAGTTTCTTCCAATGATATATATACCCAACATTATGTTTGGATCCATACTTATGATGATTCCCTATTTATGAGGAATCAATATGTAAAGGCTGATAAGGTAGTTTGTGTTTCAAAGGGGGCTTCTATAAAACTAAAGAACGATATACCAGAAATCAAGTGTTCTGATTATTGTTATAACCCAATAGATGAGAAAAGTATTATCGATAGATCTCGCGAAGAGGTTAAGTATCCGTCAGTACATAAGGGTATTAAGTTCATGACAGTAGGAAGATTGTCGGAAGAAAAAGGATATCATCGCCTGATATCAATTCTTTCACGCCTTAAGGAAGAAGGATATGACTTCTCTCTCGTTATTATAGGTGATGGACCTCAAAGAGAAAAATTACTTAAACTAAATGATGAATTGAAAATGAATGATAGGGTTACCTTTCTCCTAGAACAAAAAAATCCATTTAAATATGTTTCAAAAAGTGATGTGTTTGTTTGTTCATCATTCTCTGAGGGATATAGTACAGCTTGTACTGAATCTTGCATTCTTAACATCCCTGTCATTACAACGTCTGTTGGAGGAGCGGAAGAGATTATCAACGATGCTGGATGCGGTGTAATGTGCGACAATTCTGAAGAAGGCCTATATTATGCTATAAAGAGTGTCTTGGATAATCCTAAAATAGTTTCAGAATGGAAAAATACACTCGAAAGTACAAAGAAAAACTTCTTTGCTTCAGAGAGGGTCAAGAGACTATATAGAGTACTTGATGTCTAGTGTTTTTTATTGCATAGGAATTCTTTAATCATGTCGTCTTTTTCAAAAAAGAGTATCACTGAATAAATAAGAACTCCAACTGCGACTAGAAAGATAGTAGATCGAATTGATGTTCGCATGTAATTTTCTATAATACTTATGGAGATTAGCATTATTAGGCCTGCAACTACATATTTGACTGATTGTAACAGAATTGATTTTATAGATATATTCTTTCGCACAATTATCAGCTGCACAACTGTTACTGTGAGTTCTGCACAAACGGAGGCTATCGCTGCTCCGTATGATTGAAATTTCGATATAAGTATTGAGTTTAATATTAGATTTACAACAGATCCCGTAATAACAGATATTGTGTATTCATTTTGTCGTCCCACTGGTACTAGATACTGAATGCCTGTAACATTACTAATCCCAATACAAATAATCAAAGGGGAAAGTATCTTTATTAGAGACGATACATCTTCATACCCTGTCCCCAAAAACCATGGAACGAAATTATTTGAAACTGCAATAAGTCCAAAGCAAATTGGAATGGATAAAAACCAAACAAATTTATAGCTTTCCAGCAATGATAATTTTAGTTTATCTTCTTCTTTTGAAGCATGATAATGACCAATTCTACTCATCATCACTGCTCCCATGGAGGTAACGACAGCTAGTGCTGTTTTGATGATTTTCAGTGCCTGCTCATAATATCCACTTTGAAAGGAATCTTTTGTAATCCAGCCTATCATTGTCTTATCTAATACCGTATATATTTCGATAGCTATAGTCGGGGCAAAAAGGGAAAGAACCGCAGGTAGTTTCTTTAATGGGTGTAGTTTTTTTAGCGATATAAATCTAATATGTTTATGTATACCAAGCCAGAGAGACAACGAGTTGATTGCCATTCCTCCATATGAGATCAAAGAATATACATTAAGATCACTTTTTTCTTTTACAAAGAGAAAAATACATGCGACATTCAGTAATTTGAACAGAAGATTTCTTGTTGCAACAGATTTGAAATCTTCTATGCCTTGATATAGCCAAGAAATATCAAAGAGACATGATATTAGGTTAAGTGACATAATGTAATATAGAAGGCTGCTGTCACTTTGATATGCCATTACATAGTATGCTATAAGAGAAAAAAGAGACGAAAAAGCCTTGATAATTGTTGTTTCCCAGAATGCAATGGATCTTCTGTTTATATCATCTTGACAATATGAAATTGCTCTCTGTCCATAATATGATGTGCCAAGATTTGCAAACAATACAAAATAAGCAGTGATTGAGTTTTTAAAACTATATATTCCAATTCCGTCTGGCTCTAAAATCCTGGATAAGTATGGTGTAGTAATAAGAGGTACTATCAATAAAAGAACCTGGTTAACAGAGTTCAATATATAATTTTTCTTTATCTTGCTATCCATGGTTTTATGTTATTTTGTCTCCTCTTTATTATGGAAGCGGAACGGAAGAGAAGTGTTGGATATTTATATACAAGTCTTCCATACTTGCTTAGATATGGAACAATGTCAACGTTGGATTTTTTTAATATATGTACGAAGTCTTTATATAAATAATAATCGCCAGATAGTGTAAGGACACTTGCATTAGTAGATAATATCTGATTGTTTAATACCACTTTCTTTGCTATTTTATTGTTTGATGCCATTTCTAATGCGAATCTTGCTATTTTATTGTATTCCTTATAGTGTTTTAATATTCCAGCGATGGATACACTTTGACCGTTTCCCCATACTCTGTATTGATATACACAGAGAGGAATGTAAATGAAATTGTAGCTTAAACTAAGAGCTTTAAGGACAAACTCAAAATCTGTATAGAAACAGTGTTCTGTAATTCTCACTTTTCCTTTTTTTAAGATATCAGTTTTGACAGTAGTAGAGTGCATTGTCAATGACTTGACTTCGTTGATTGGTAGTACCGTGTTGATTTTATAAGGACATGTTATTCTTTCTGTCTCCTTAAGTTTTGAATCAATAAAAGTACACCACATGAAATCAGTAAGAACTAAATCTGTATTTATATTCTTAAGTTCTTTGACAAAGGAAATAAACTGATTTGTGTCCACCCAATCATCCCCATCAAGTATACGGAAGTATTTCCCTTTCGCAATAGCGAGAGATGCATTGATTGTTGATCCATATCCTCCATTTTCTTTATCGATCACAATAAAGCTATTGGGGAACTTTTTTACATATTCTTGGGCAATCAAAGGTGTAGAATCTTTTGATCCATCATTGACAATTATTATTTCTATATCATCTAGTATTTCTGGGGAGCATAATGAATCTAACGTCTCTCTCAAGAACTTTTCGACATTATAAGAAGCTATTGAGATTGTAATCGTCTTTTGCATTTCATTTTCCTTTTTTTACCACTTTGTCGTATATGCTAAGGATTTTGTCTGATGTTTTCTTAACATCAAACTTTTCATATTCAATGTTTTTTGTTCTTTTTCCGGAAAGTGCATTGATGTTATTTACCCAGTTTTCTACTGAGTCTATTGGAAGAAGTATAACACTATTAGAAATAATGCCTTCTTTTGCAATATTTGTATTAGCAATTACTGGTAATCCATTACATTGTGCCTCAATTAGAACGACGCTTAAGCCTTCAAAGAAAGAGGGGAACACAAAAATATCAAACGCAGAAAGCAATGCTCCTACATCATCTCTTGTTCCTGTAAAAATTACGGAATCTTCAAGATTAAGCTCTTTTACTCTCTTCTGTATTTCTTCTTCCAACTCTCCTTTTCCTACTAACATTAGTACAGAATTAGGGTTTATCTGATGATATGAGGAAAAAACATCAAGTAAAAATGTGTGGTTTTTTAGTTTAGTGAATCTGCCTACATGTCCAATAACAGTTTTGTCAGCTAAATTGAATTCTTTTCTTATCTTATTCCTGTTGTTTTCTGAGTATTTGAATTCATCGACATCAATTCCATTATAAATTACAGAAATATTTTTTCTTTGGCTTTTACCGTATAACCAATCACCTGCGTCTTTTGAACACGCAAGTTTATTAAATTTGTAGAAAACGTTGTTGAAGACTCTTGCAATTTTATGGAGCCCTATATTCTCTCCCGTTGTACTATGGCTATGAATTATTATGTTTTTGACGTTTGCTTGCCTGCATGCTTCTAAGTGAGCCCAAACATCCAAGGCATGATGTGTGTGCAGATGAACACAATCATACTTGTCTTTATTGGAAATAAGCCATTCTTTTAAAAGAGATATTTCTTCTTTATATCGTTTAAAGCCATGATTACTTTGTCTTTCTGGAAGATAGAATATTCCTCCACCTAATTCTTTGATTTCATCGTCATAGTCGCCTTTTCTATGAGTATCACATAAAAAGTTGAATTTATATTTGGATCTATCTGCAGTTCTGTAGACATTCATTATGAATGTTTCTTGACCAGCTCTATCCATTACTGTAACAAAGTGAAGTACTTTGATCATAATTACTTTCCTTTATTCGTGCTTCCTATCATCTGCCAAACCTACCCGATGTTTTGGTAGCATACATTATTTATTGAAAAAATGAAAGAAATTGGTGTGCATAGAAAATCGTAATGCTATACCAATGCTTCAATATGAGTATAGGAAAACATCTGGAGAATATTTGCTGTCTTTCTGTTGTTATTGTTTATGGTTTTATCAAATGGTATTATAACGACGTCTATTGTATTTAATTTGGAGAGTATTCTTGGATAGAATACGAATATATGAATGGAAAAGATATTGAAGAATGATAATTTGAAAACATTTACGTATACATGTGATGGATTTTTTCTTTTAGGATTGCTCCTTGTTCTATTTCCTAATTTTGGCAAAAGCAGAATTCCTAGTTTTTTATATCCTTTTTTCTGTTTTGACGGGATGTTATCTGTTTATCCTTTCGCCATTTTTTCTGTAATGGTAATAATTTGGCTATTTTTAAAAAAGGATTACAAGAAAATATGGTTTATCATTGCCTCTTGTGGATTATACTGTCTTGGAAATCTGATAGTTACATTGCATGGACTTGGGAAAATAATTGGGAAAGTCACAGAATATGATATATGTATGCTTGATGGATCCAGACTTGGTTTTTTTAATCTGATAAGTAATGTTTTTAGTAGTTCTACTATATCTACAAGGCTTTTTATTTCAGAAGGGATATTTGCTATATACTCTGGATTAACTCAATATAAAGAAGTCTTCTTAGTGGCAATTCTTATTTGTTTCTTTTACGTTGATCGTGCTGAGGAATTGAATAAATTATTCGAGGGGGGGGGGATTGCGACATTTATAGTTGTTTGCCTATACGAGATAATTGAAATACCCTTTATTATTGGGAATGAAACCTCTATAACGTTTTTAAAAATGATAAATCCATTCTTTTATGATGTGCATTTGAATGGTTCGTGGTGGCCTCCCTTAATTTTATCTTCACCTGTTCTTCGAGGTGTTTTTGCAGAGCAGAGTTTTTTCGGGTATTACTTGGGATTAGTATCAGTTCTTTTTATCCATCTGCTTTTGAACAATAGAAAGAAGGTTTTTTGGGGGACTTTTCTTTTTCTTTCATATTTATTTGCGTTTCTTACTGATTCTAGAAGTGCGATAATGTTAGTACTCGGCGGAACAATTATTTACTGTTTTGTATATTATATAAAAGGAAAGAGTTTTAAGAGTATTCTTATCGTTCTTTTGGTTCTTGCTTTGGCCTTTGTAGGAAATGATATTTTTGGCGCAATAAAAGGTAAAAGTACAGAAAACAGAACTACTGGACTAGAAAATACTGATTCTTCAATCAATGAGACTATTAAAAGTGTATTTAGCATGACAGCCAGAAGCAATGCTTCGCGTTATGGTTATACTCTTGCTACATTACACGTTGGATTAAAAAACCCTATACTTGGTGTAGGTCAGAGTTATATTGGATCTTATATCTCAGAAGAACTGTTAGAAAATGGTAATATAAATGAAGAATTAGCAGTGTGGAAGGATGATCAGAGTGAAGCAGGTATTTTGAATAGTTGTTATCCTAGTTTCAATCAATATACGACATCGTTCGCTGTAGGTGGAATTGTCGGACTAATAATGGATTTCTGGGGTATAGGTTTGATTGTATTGTTCTATTTGTATTACTTCGTGAAGAACGGAAAAAAAGTTAAATCACATTCTTTCATGGTTTTTTCACTATTAGCTATAGTTGCTGCGTGGGGATTTAGTAATAGCTTCACTGCTAATTACTTATATGTTATTATACTTGGCTTAGGGTTTCTGGATGTTATTTCTTGCTATAAGATTTCCAAGGAAGGGGAGATTAATGAATAAAGATAAAGAAAGATGTAGCATAGTCGTGTACAAGATAGTTAAGGGAATTGTAGATTTATTATGTTCCCTTATAGGTATTGTTATCTTATTTCCTCTTTTTCTTATTATCAGTATATTAATTAAAGCAAGTTCAAAAGGGCCTGTTTTTTTTGTTCAGGAGAGAATAGGGATTAATGGAAGAAAATTTAAGCTTTATAAGTTTAGGACAATGGTAAATAATGCCGAAGATCTAATTGCATCGTTTACCCCAGAACAAAAAAAAGAATGGAAAGAAAACTTTAAGCTAGTCGATGATCCTAGAATCACAAAGATTGGAAAATTCCTTAGGAAAACAAGTTTAGATGAACTACCACAGTTAATAAATATTTTCAAAGGTGATATGAGTTTTGTGGGACCAAGGCCTATTATTGATGAGGAACTTTTGTGGTATGGTGATCAGAAGGAAAAGCTTCTCACACTTAAACCTGGTCTTACAGGCTGGTGGGCTGTTAATGGAAGATCTAATGTTCCTTATCCAGAGAGATGTGATTTAGAGTTGTATTATGTGGACCATTTTTCATTATACTTAGATATAGTTATAATATTTAGGACGATAGGAGCCATAATAAAAAAAGATGGGGCCAGGTAGAGTTGTGCATAAAGGCTGGGGTATATGATTCGAAAATGGTTTGTTTTTGTTTTGTTTTTTTTTATAAGCTGTAGTGTTTTTTCTGCTGCATATTCCATCATTGATTACAATTTTTTTATTTCCGGTAAAACAATGGATGGCGCGATAGAACGCCTGATAGTTCCAAATAGTGTAGAAGTTTTTGATTCTGAAGATAGCCTAATAACTGCATTAATTACAAAAAAACAAACCTTAATTAATCAACGTATATTCAAGAGCATAGATTACTTCTATACCTTGGGAGAGCCTATAGATGAGGTTATTCCTGTTACAGTTAGTTTTGAGATTGAAGATGCCAGGTCTTTTCTTGTTCTTCCATACCCAAAGTACGACTCAAACTATGGCACTAGACTTGGTGTGAAGTTATGGGACAGTAACCTTTTTGGAACGCTATCAAATCTATCTGGTACATTACATGCAACATTTGAAGATAATAACTGGTCTAATCCTATATATTTTGGAAATATTGAGTTAGCAGGTTTATATATTGGAGAGACATCAATATCATTAAGTGTTTTAGCTGAGGGTAGGTTTGGAGAAAAACTGTATGATTATGCAGTATCTACGTCATTTGTAAACATTCCTCTTTTGTTTAATTCCTTCTTAAATTTAGATTTCTCTGGTAAGAAAAGTGGAGAGGGAACAAAGTATTCCGTATCTTCTTCGCTTGGAGGGATAAAAATCGGTTCTATAGGTTTTACTCCTTCTTTTAATGGTGTTCATTATGATAAAGACCCTGAGTCTTCTTATTACATCCCCAGCCTTAACATAGATGGTATTGATCTCCGGAATGTTGGCATTTCTTTCTTCGATAGTGTAAAACTCATTCCTACAGCTGAAAGTGGTTATAAAAAAATAGCCTCAGATTATATCTCGCATGTCACCAACCTATCTTTTAATGGAGATTTTCTTAGAGGTGTCAATTACACCAATGAAATGATATATTATCCAATGGCTGATGAAAATGGTGCAGATTTCTATTTTAATAATACTGCAAGTTATAAACTCACAGATGTATCTACCATCTACATAATGGAGAATATTGCTACATCTACTGATTCTAAAACGATTTCATATTTTGATACAGGTTTAGGTGTGAGTCAGAAAATTGATATCGGTTCAAAAGTTTTAATCACACCAAAACTAAGTGAGTATCTTAGAGTTTATCCTACAAATCATGGTTTAGAATATGCACGATACTATACTATTGAAGCATCTACTAGTGGAGACTACGTAAACTGGATTGGAAACTTCAGGGACGGAATACAATATACAGCCACTATTTCTGAAGCTTGGATGCAGAGATATAATTTAAGGGAATCATTTGCAGAGAAAGACGGAGTTTTTGATCATGTTGAGATATCTGCTTATAAGCTTCTTTGGGGATGGCTTAATCCATCTGCCCGAATAATATTCAACTATGCTGTAGATAGAGATGATTATAAATATCTCTATGGTTCCACATCTGCTACTGTCGGAGAAGAGTTGAGAGGAATAAGAAACTATCAGGTTGAAGATGAAAATATGCTTGCATTTATAGCCAATATTAACCTTATGACTTATTTTCCTCTTCCGTCATTTTTGAATTTTGTGGATACTTATGCAAACATATTTTTTGATTACGCTCTTTTGAAGAAGGACTTGGCAACTCCGGCAAAGAATTATTACGGAGTAGGTTTTGAAGGTATTGGTGTTTTAAAGGATTATCCTTCTTATCCAATTAGGCTTTCAGT
Organism: Spirochaetales bacterium; assembly: GCA_022771185.1. Classification (GTDB taxonomy): domain Bacteria; phylum Spirochaetota; class Spirochaetia; order Sphaerochaetales; family Sphaerochaetaceae; genus Ornithospirochaeta. The sequence goes on from JALFCJ010000176.1 coordinate 20,461, forward strand.
CGGTTTTGATCTGGAAGGGTTAATAAAGTGCATAAAGAATGGTGGGCCAAAAGGATTTTATGAGATCTATTTTGGAATGGGCTTCTTTTTTTGATATATTGTTGGACTAAGTATGAAAAAGGTTATTGTTGTTGTTCTCTTATTATCGCTTTCGCTTGCCCTCTTTGCAGGAGTAAGTAGCATTTCTGTTCCAATTGATTCTGATGCATACAGAATTATTGATACTGCAGAGTTGAAAGGAATAATTCCATCTCAACCTGATGTCAAGCCATATACTTATGATAAAGTAAAGGGCCTTTTGGAAACGATCTATTCATCTTCGAAAACCTCGGAAGGTGAGAGAAGAGTCATAGAGTCCTTTATTGAGAACTTTGAGAGATCTCTAGGTGTTGATAGAGATGCTTCTTTATCAAAGATATTGAAAAATGGATATTTTTCTGGACCTAAAGTTGAAAATGTTGATCTTATTGTAGGTGCAAAGTTCAAGACACAAAATACTTTTGGTTTTGGTAATGATAAAGCTTTTGACTCAAGAAATAAGCTCACAGCATATATACGAGGAGAGCTCTTTGACTCCCTTTCCATATATATGGATTTTGGAATGTGCTTGGATAAAATAGATCACAGAGCCTTTTTGATTACAGATTTCACTCATGAGTGTGAAGGTTTTTATATGACGCTCTTGGGTAATCAAGCAGATATTGTACAGTCTCCATTTACAGCCTTTGGTGATGGTTTTGCAATGAATCCAGAAGTAGCTGCATCTCTTTTTAATGATACTTTATCCATTAGATTTGGTGCGGTAAAGAGAGACTGGGGGCCGGGCTTGAATAATTTGGGCTTATCAGGATCTGCAAGAACTTTTGATGGTTTTGAGTTTACTCTAAATCCTGCATCTTGGTTTAGTATTTCTGTACTTACTGGTTCTTTGGGTAAATCATATTTACCGATGAAAGGGGAAGCGGATCCAATAGGGGATAAAGAACTCCATTCCAATACTTTTGACAACAACTTCTCGATACAGAGAATTGAAATTGAGCCTTTATCTGGGTTTAAAGCAGCGATATTCGAATCTGTTGTTTGGAGAAAGAGATTTGAGCTTGCATACTTGAATCCACTCTGTGTATATATGTTTGCTCAGAATTATATCGGCGATTTCGATAATGTTATGGCTGGTCTAGATTTTTCTTACACATGGAATGGTATTGGACGATTCTATGCAGCCTTGGCCCTTGATGAGTTTAATAGTCTAAATGGAGGTAAAGTCCTTTCTTCTGCTCGAAACATTATTGCTCTTCAAGCAGGAATGGAAGTTGCCGTCCCATTTGGATATTTTGGGAAAATAACTGTCCAAGGTACATATATACCACCTTTCTTCGGCAGCCATTATACATATAGAGGTAGTGAAAACCCTTGGGGGAGTTCTTCGATGGCTACGGCATATGTAAATAAAGGTGGAACCCTAAGTTATCCGCTTTATCCTGACTCAATGGAATTGTTGGTTTCATTTGATGCAAGCCTTGGAAAAGGCTTTACTTTGGATTTGGAAGTTAAGGATCAAATGAGGAGTGCTCAGTATTCTACAGATGAATATGGTACTACTTTAAATAATATTATTAATTATTATCAGCAGCTTTATGGCGATGGTTTTAATTATGTGGACAAGGATTTCTTGTCATATATATGGAATAATATAGTTAGTGTTTCTGCTGTTGTAAAAAAAGAGTTCTCAGAATTTCCTATTGCTCTTAATTGTGGCTTACAGTGCATCGTCGATACTAGGAGAAGCTATAGTTTCAATGAAAAAGTAAAGTGGTATCGAAACTATGAAATGGTTGATGATGGCAGTAAGCTTGAAGATGGAGTTCCTGTTGAAACTGGTTCTAGTCTTAAATATAACCCTGGAAATGGTACAGTAATGGGACATGACTGGAGTACGAGTGTAAGGTTTGCCGTTTCTATTGGTTTTTCACTATACTACTGATGTATATCAAATAATCAAATTGGAGAAGAAATGAACACTTTGATAAAGAGATTATCGATTGTTGTTTTACTTGTTTTTTTTGTTGCTATTCACGTTTATGCTGAGCCAAGCATCAACGATATTATATCTGATATGCCACAAGATAAGGTCGAAGCCTTTTTGAGTGGCGATACAGTTGAGATGTATTCATTAAATGGTGAGTATGTACCTTCTATTGCCATGGATGGTTCCATGGGAAAAAGCAAGGCAAAGAATGACTATGAGAAAGAAGGTGTATTTACTCTTGGTCTTGCTACTTTTGTTAAGTATCCTGATTCATGGGAATGCATGTCTTTCGACGAAAAGAAACTAGAGATTATCAATACGTTTCTGAGTATTTCAACAATTAAGGGTATAACATATATATCTCATAGTGCAGGAGACAAACCCAAAGTCCTTTTTTCTGATGCCTATACTCTTGTAGACAAAGATAGTAAGAAGGAAGCATATGACGTAAAGTTCTCATATGCTCCTTCCTCTTATAAGTACCAGGTTGCAGCATATCTTAAAGACTCTGTTTTTGGTGGAAACAAGTATCTGATTGATTATGATATCTCTGAAAGTGAGATATTCATGACTATCACTAATTACACAGATTTAAAGTTTTTATTCTTCAAGGCAGTGTCTAAAGGTGAACTTAATATGTGTGTGGATGCAGTCATGACTAAAGAAGGCATCGCCATCTTCGCCTTGGCTACCGTTTACAGTCAGGAATCATCAATAAATACTCCTGTCGGATCGATACATCTTCCTTCTGCCTTTATGAAGAGAATAACCAGTCTGAAGAACTGGTTTATTCAGGAGATCAACAATTGAAGAAGATATTATCTGTAGTTCTATTTTTCTTAATAAGCATTTCATTTATTTTTGCTGAGTCTGTTATAGGGTATTTTCCTTCTTTTACAGAAGATGAAAGAAGTATTCTTCTTTCCGGGGAAATTCTGAAAGGAACTTCTGTTTCTGATGATATCATGTCTTTTATTCCTAGTGGTTCAATTATTACTGATACAGCTAATGAAGTCCTTTCTTATGATAAGGGGTTCGTTGTTGCAGTAGATATGCTTATACCATATCCAGATAAAATGAAGGGAATGAATGAAGAGGATATGCTTCTTTATCTCTATAATAATGCCCTAAAAGTCTCTACTATGAAAGGTATTGAATATGTATCCCATAGATCAGGGGATAAGCTAAAAGTTCTGTTTAATGATGCATATATGCTTTCATCGGATGATATTAAAGATAGAATTGATGATCCGCAAGTCGTTAGTGTCCCTGAATATGCGGAGCATTATGTATATATGAAGGATACTTCTTTTGGAAAGAACGTATATCGTATTGAGTATAAAGTAAAAGGAAAAGAAATTGCTTTAGAAATGAGAAATTCTTCTGAGTTGAAATTCATGGGCATAGGTCTTGTTGCACCAGGTAAGGTTGCTATGTCGATTGATATGATGCTTACAGACGAAGGTGTACTGTTCTCAGGTGTTGCATCAGTGAAAGATAAGGAACCTAAACTTAATCTTCTTGTTTATACTATCGACTTGGAAGAGTCGATAATGAATAGGGTCATTGCTATCAAAGATTGGTATTTTAGACTCATAGGTGATTAGTCATGATAAAGAAATTTCTTGTATTATTGTTGTTCATTGCCTTTCCAGTTCTCTTATTTGCCAATTATCAAAAATACTATGAAGTCTCATCAAAAGAGTGGAAGATTGTATCTTGGGTTACAAAGTATGCAGGAGTAACTGGCCCATCTTCTAATGGACCTATCACAGGTTATCAACTTTCTGATGCAATAGATAGGGCTGAGAACATACTTGGAAAAGGTAATACCTATATAATTGAAGCAAGAAAATCTATTGAAGGTCCTGAAATATTATTAGGTAGTAAAGACAGTGGTTATATCAATCTATTTGCGTCTATCAATCCTGAGGTATACTTACAGACAAACGGAATAGACCCTCTTTTTTTTGAAGGGGGAAACACTATCTTTGATTATGATTGGTATATCGCAGATAGCAAGCATAGATCTCCAATAATTGATTTGGGGTTTGAGTTAGGTGCAAAAGATATTTTCTATGGCGATTTTGACTATAATTTCACTCGTGCTTATTATGAGTCGGATGTTTGGAATAGAAATTTGTTAAATAATGCTTCCACTTATCATACAGAAAACTATCCATTTAGATCTGGAATTAGCATTGGTAATAGAAATCTTAGCTTTATTGCTGCAAAGGCTGGAGTAAGCATGGGAGAAGGATATACTGGTAATACTGCCATTGGTGATAACTTCGATTATCAAGAGTTTATCAAGGCTAGTTTTTTTTCTCCTAATGTAGGGCTGTTTATAAATATTACGAATTTTGATTCCTCTCATAGTAAAGAAGTGACAAGCCCATATGAATTCTTGTATGCTTCGTTTTCTGGGTATTTACAACTTAGGCACAATGTATCGATGGAATTTAATCTTTTTAACCGTGGACTAATTTCCGTTTCCCTGATTAACCTTTTGGATACAACCTCGTCTTTTGATTTAAGAATGGTTAATCCGTTTTATATACTGCATAATATGTTCAACTATACAGAGGGTACTATTTTTGAATCAAATAATATGCTGTCTCTATCTTTCACAATCCCAATTGTGTCGAAACTATCAGCACACTTTCAATTTACTCTTGATCAAAGTCAAACCGAAAAAGAGTTGGATAGTATAGGAGAAAGGAATATTGACCCCAATGCATTTTCATTCTTGACAAACATATCCAAGGTTGGCTGTCTAAAAACGGGAAGATATGAACTCTTTTTGGAATCTGTATATAACAGTCCTTGTATGTACTTGAACCAGAAATACTACAAATCTGATGGAACTATTACTGCTAAAATCCCTGAATCTGATCCATTATATGCTTGGTCTCAGGATTATCTTTTGGGGTATAAAAATCAAAATAAAGGTAATGGAGACGCAGGCTGGTCGGGTTATTACTATGGGCCTGATTCTTTTGTGCTTGCTCTTGGCGGATCTTATTGGGGTGAACGATTTGAGTTTTCTGGTAGAGCTTTTTATATGGCACATGGAGAAAAAGGTAGGGGCGACAAGGCTGAGAATTATACTTTTGAAGGATTTAATACTGCTGATACAGCACGAGACTATTCTTTGTCTGGTATTGTAGAGCATAGTTTTATCTTTTCTTTTGAAGGAAGTTATGCTTTCTGTGATTATTTCTCAATTCGCTCTGGTTTAGCCTATTCTCATCAATGGAACTTTCGAAACCAAAAAGGACTAGAGAGAGATAATATTCAATGTGTATTTGGGCTTTCCTTTAAGCTTGGTGTATAAAGGTTATATGAAATGAAACGAGTTGTTGTCTGTTTTATTATCGTTGTGTTTTCTTTTTCTCTGGTTTTTTCATCATATAGTAACCAAAAATATTATGCTGTCTCGTCCCTTGAATGGAACACTGTCAATGATATATGTCACATAGCAGGGGTAGCTGGTCCAAGTTCAAATGGGCCAGTAACAGCATATCAGCTTGTACTTGCATTAGATAGGGCGGAAAAGGAATTAGGTGTTGATAATCCAATAATAAAAAGTACCAAAGAAATGCTCAATGAAACAAAAGCAGTTTATGAAGATGAGTTAGGCCTTGTTTCACTTAAGGTTGAAGCTAATGGAGAAGTATATCTTCAGAGTAATGGAAATGATTTAACTGTAGATGCCTTTGATCAAGATAGTGATTGGTATATTAGGAACTATATAGGGCGTCCTGCTTTTGTTTCTCTTACTCTTGAAAACGAAATTAAGGATTTTTTGTATTCTAGATTAGTTCTTCAGGGAAAACAGAAACAATCCTCTGACAATTATTGGAATAATGGAGTTCATTTTGGCTTCTATGGAGCACGAATGAGCCAAAACTTTCCTTTTGATGCGGGTATATCCATCGGAACTAAGGGATTTTCAATAATAACGGGAAGGGGAAAGGTGTCTCAAGGAGAGGGATACACAGGAAACACTGCCATTGGTGATAACTATGACTATCAAGAGTTTTTGAAGATGGGATTCTACACTAGGAATACAGGGGTTAATCTTACACTTACTTACTTTGATTCATCTAGAAAGACTACAAATGATTCAACCAATGTAATAAATAATCCATACAGCGTACATAGTTCAAAATTCTCTGGTTACAGAGAAATAAGACATAGTGCAGGGTATGAAATGACTCTTATTGATAAGCTTAAGCTTTCCCTTGCTTTTATTACGCTTCTCGATACTGATACAGCCTTTGACTTCAGATACTTAAACCCATTTATGATTGTTCATAACATGTATAACTTCCATGAAGGAAACATCCTTGAAGCAAATAACATGATATCTGTCGATTTGTCATGGGCAATAGCAAAGAGAGTTAACCTTTATTTACAGGTGACCATGGACCAGTTCCAGATAACAGGAGAGGCGGACGGTTATACGGAGAGTTTTGGTTATACAGATCCTAATGCTTTTTCCGGATTAATTAATATCTCATATACTGATGTGATAAAAGATGGAATTAGAAAAATATATTTTGAAGCTGTATATACTGCTCCTGGAATGTATTTAAACCAGAAGTATTACGATAATGGTAGGATAACACAACACATTAAGGAAGAACCTTGTTGGTCACAAGATTTCTTATTAGGGTATTCGAGAACAGAATCAAGCGGAAAAGATGATATGGCTTTCTCTGGATATATTTATGGACCAGATGCCATCGTTCTTGCTTTTGGTGGAGAATATTATATTCCTAATAAACTAAATGTAACTTCACGTGTTATCTTTATGGCTCATGGTGAGAAGGGACGAGGAACGGATAAAAACAACTACAATTTCTCAGGTCTTGATTCAAAAGAAACTATAAATACTTTGTCTCCAACGGGAGTCGTAGAGCATACTTTTGCCATCAGTGTTGAATGTAACTGGACTATCTCCGAGTTTGTATCCCTCTATGGCGGTGCAGCATATAGCTATAGATGGAATTATAGAAACGAGAAAGGAAGAAACGTAGGCAATCTTCAGACAGCTTTTGGTGTGAAACTCAGTTATACAGTTTGAGTTTTTCAGAAAATGATAAGGGGACGATTATTCATCTTCGTCCCCTTTTTTTAGGTTCTCACTTGATGGTGGAGACTCACCGCTTTTTTGTTAAGTATATACTCTAATTTTCAATTATGTAACTCAAAATGAAACAGAGAAAGCAAGAGCAAATGGAGTGATTCCTACTTCAACATTATCTCCAAGAGTATGGAGCATTGGTACTCCAACTCCCCAGAGTGTACCCAATAGGGCTCCTGTAAGGACATCTGTCATAAAGTGATTGCCACTTAATATTCTCAGTACAGCTGTCGTTGTGGCCGCAGTGTAGGCAGTGACTATTATAGGCACCTTCCATTTTGATTCCGGGTAGTAACGTGAGAATACATAGGAGACAAAGCCAGCAGAAGCGAAAGCCATTGTAGTGTGTCCGGAAGGAAAGGAGTTATTCCAGTCGTCTTTCTCTTTTTCTGGGGCTCCTTCAAAATATGTATAAGGGCGGGGCCTATCTATTATTTTTTTAAGTATTTCTTTTGAAGCATAAGCTCCTGCCATAGTCTCTAAGTACATTACTCCTATAGTA
>JALFCJ010000202.1 GCA_022771185.1 Spirochaetales bacterium
TCTTTGAACTGGAGGGCACCCTTCCACTCTGGTTCTGTAAGCTGCCAGATATTGGTAAGTGGCTGCTCAGTTACATCTTCGTTGTTGTAGATGAAGACCTTTGGCATAGCTTCGAATACAAGTGGATTCTCAAACTCTGCGTCTACAATATGACCTGAGATATTCTCTGGGATATATGCTGTAACATAGTTTGTATAAACGAGTTCAGGGATGACTCTTGAACCATCCTGACAGAAAACGACATCAGCAGCATCCAAAGAAGCAGCAGCTTCCTTAGAAACTTTTTCAATCATCTCTGTGTCTTTAAGCTGTGTCACTTCAACTGGAATGCCATATTTTGCTGTGAAAGCATCACCGATCTTTGTTGTGCGGCTTGAATATGTGTAAACAGTAAGAGTTCCTTCAGCCTTAGCAGCCTCTACCAGCTCATCATGTGTCATAACTTTTTCTTCTACTTTGGGACTTGTTGTTTCTGTCTGACCATTTGCGAAGACAGGAAGAGCAAGAAGGAGAAGAACCATCATTACTGAAATAAACCTAACAGTTTTCATTTTGTATCCTCCCATACATTAGGTTTTGAACCTATAGACTAGTCTCATGTCGAAAGACTGAGATGTCAACAAAAATTTTGTAAATATGCTGAAGTTCTTTCGTAATTTTTTATATTTCTCTTGTTTTAGTTCAAATATAGGTATTAAAATATAAAAAAAAGATAAATTTATTTACAAAGAGTACAATATGGAGCCAAAACAGAAGACATCTAGATTTCGCATGTTGGTTGAGGATTTACTTCCCGCTCTTGGTACGCAGGAAGGAAAGATTGCAAGATGGATGCTGGAGCATGAAAAAGAGCTTGTAGATACTCCGATTAAAGATATCGCAATTAACTGCGGTGTCAGCCAGCCATCTGTAGTCAGATTCTGCAAGAAACTGGGATGCAATGGAATTAAAGACTTAAAGATACTTGTAGATGGAATGCGTAGCGATACAGAAAACTCTATTCCCTGTACTTTTGATGATAGTGACAAAGATATATACCAGAAAGTATTTGCTTCCAGCATAGAAAGCCTGGAAAAATCTTTTTCTTATGTTACCTGGGATGAGGTAAGCATTCTTTCTAAGAGCATCATAAATGCTTCGACTATATCTGTATTTGGTATCGGAGGCTCATCTCTTGCGGCAAGGCATCTATCTGAAGAGCTTTTGAGACTAGGCTTGAAATCCATGTGTTTTACAGACCCATATTCAATTTCAAGTTCCGCCTCTACTTACACAAATGATGATCTTCTTGTTTTTATTTCCAGACAAGGTGAGACTATAGAGCTGGTTAATAAAGCACATAAAGCAAAGAATACAGGAGCGAATATCGCTCTAATAACCACAAATGATAATTCCACCCTTTTTTCACTCTCTGATTTTGCTTTGCTTGTTTCTGAAAACCAATATCTTTTCGATGACAGGAACTCTTTTTCTAGACTAGGAGAACTAGCCTTAATTGAATCTATATATATTATGTGCGCAAAAAAAATAGGAGAAAAGAATCCTAGTTTTAGAGAAAACTACTTTGGACTTACTAACTATAAAAAGGAGAAATACTGATGTATACAGACATAAGGACAATTCTAAAAAATGCTGCTGAAAACAATTATGCAGTCCTCGCAACCAGCCCAATTAATCTGGAGTCAGCAAGAGGGATGGTAAGAGCCGCAGAAGAAAAGAAGGCTCCGATCATCTTCCTTCTAGGTCAGAATATGATGAGACAACATGCAAAAGCAGAGTTGATCATTCCTATGATCAAAACTCTTGCTGAGTATTCAACAGTACCTATCGCAACTTGTCTCGATCATGGTAATGATCCTGAGAGACTTATGTATGCCTTCCGTAATGGTTTCTCTTCAATTATGTTTGACGGTTCCCTTCTCTCCTTTGAAGAGAATATAAAAGAGACAAAAAGAATTGCTTCTATCTGCCATCAGTTCGGAATGGGAATAGAAGGAGAACTAGGACACGTAGGGTTGGCTGCAAATGGTGACGAGAAAGATGAGTCCATCTACACAGATCCAATGGACGCAAATCGTTTTGCAGAAGAAACAGGAGCAGATTGTCTTGCTATTGCTGTAGGAACAGCACATGGAGAATATCCAAAGGGACTTATTCCTCATATTAACTTTGAAAGAATCAGAGAAGTAAAAGAAGCAACAAACGGTATGCCAATTGCACTTCACGGAGGATCCGGAAGCGGTGACGAGAATATTCTCAAGGCAGTGGAAGCTGGAATTAATAAAGTAAATATGGTCACTGACGTTCTTGTATCTATGAGAGAGTATACAAGAAAGAGACTGGAAGAGAATCCGAAGATTGGATACATCAACCTAATGATGGAAGTGGAAGAGAATGTAAAAAGCTTTATTGAAAGATGGATTGATCTAACAGGAAGCGAGGGTAAGGCTGAACTCTTTAAACCTGTTGATAGAGTGGGACTTCTTACACCTAAGTGTGCTATCGGAGTGGGAGAATAATGGAGAGGCGGATAGTGTGTCCGCCTTTTTTACACAGAGTTAATCCACTCCTTTCTTCTTTCAAGTATTTATCATAAATGAAAGAGTTCTTGATTTTTTTATTTTATGACTTAATCCCCTATTACGTGAAAACAAAAAAAGGTTTATAAATGAATATCAAAGGAGTTTAATATGTCTAACCATCTTCCCCTTTCTGTAAGAGTCCCCATCGAACTAGATAACCCCAGTATCATGAGGGACGAGGAGAAATGTATAAAATGTGGTATGTGCAAAAATGTCTGCACAGAGAAAATTGGAGTCCATGGTACATATAGTTTTGAAGATACAAATGGCAGAGCCATCTGTATCAACTGTGGACAGTGTGCAAACGTATGCCCTGTCAATAGCATTACTGAGAAATATGAATACCAAGAAGTAAGAGATGCAATCAAAGAGAAGAGAGGAACTGTAATTGTCAGCACTTCCCCTTCTGTGAGAGTTGCAATTGGAGAAGAGTTCGGTCTACCAGCAGGCACTTTCACAGAAGGCAAGATGGTTGCTCTTTTGAAGAAGCTTGGTGTGGATTATGTCCTCGATACCAATTTCTCAGCAGACTTGACGATAGTAGAAGAAGCAAGTGAACTTGTAGAAAGAATCAAAAATGGTGGAGTCCTTCCCCAGTTCACTTCTTGTTGCCCAGCTTGGGTCAAGTATGTTGAAACTTACATGCCTGATATGATACCAAATCTCTCAACTGCAAAGAGTCCTATCGGGATGCAGGGACCGACCATCAAAACATATTTTGCTTCGAAGATGGGACTGGATCCAGAGAAAATCATTAACGTAGCCCTTACTCCATGTACTGCAAAGAAAATGGAGATAAGACGAAGCGAGATGAATGCTGCCGGTAAGTATCTTGGAAAACCAGAGATGCGGGATATGGACCATGTAATTACAACCCGTGAACTTGCTCTTTGGGCAAAAGAAGAAGGCGTTGACTTCTCAACTTTATCTGACGAAGCATTTGATTCTCCTCTTGGGGAAGCAACTGGAGCTGGCGTAATCTTCGGTAACACAGGCGGAGTAATGGAAGCCGCTCTTAGAACAGCCATTTTCTATGTTACAGGAAAGAATCCTGAAGATGTAGAACTTAAGGAAGTAAGAGGATACGAAGGTATTAGAGAGAAAGAAGTTCAGGTTGGTGATGCCACTCTTCGTGTTGCTGTCATTTATGGAACAGCAAATGCCAAGGCATTTATCGAGGATATGAAAAAGAGTGGCAAGACTTATCACGCTGTAGAAGTAATGACATGTCCAGGAGGCTGTATCGGAGGCGGTGGTCAGCCAAAAGACATCAACAAAGACCCGGATGAAGTTAGAAAAGCAAGAATTTCTTCCCTCTACAATAGAGATGGAGAGATGAAAAACAGGCTCAGTCATGAGAATAAAGAGATCAAGGAACTATATGAAGCATTCTATGGAGAACCACTTTCTCCTCTTGCAGAGAAAATGCTCCATACAGCATATCTAGATAGAAGTGAAGATTTAAAACAAGGAGATAAAAAAATGGCTAAGTGGAAATGTAAGGTCTGTGGTTATGTTTATGAGGGAGAAGAACTTCCTGAGGATTTCAAATGTCCTGTATGTAAACAGCCCGCCTCAGCCTTTGAAAAGGTAGAGGAAAAGAAAGATGGCGACAATCTCTACGCCGGAACAAAGACAGAAAAGAATCTTCTTGAGGCATTTGCAGGAGAAAGCCAGGCAAGAAACAAGTACACATTCTTTGCAACTATTGCACAAAGAGAAGGATACGAAGAGCTGGCTGAAATATTCTTGAAGACTGCTAGAAACGAGCAGGAGCATGCAAGAATTTGGTATGAAGCTCTTGGCCACATCGGAAACTCTGCCGAGAACCTCCTCTCTGCCGCCGAAGGTGAAAACTACGAGTGGACAGATATGTATGCAAGAATGGCTAGAGAAGCTGATGAAGAAGGTTTCCATGATATTGCCGAGACATTCAGAAAGGTTGGCGAAATCGAGAAGAGACACGAGGAGAGATACAGAAGACTTCTTAATGATGTAAAGATGAAGAGTGTCTTTGAAAAGAGCAGTGTCACAGTTTGGGAATGCAGAGTCTGCGGTCACATCGTCGTAGGAACCAAAGCTCCTGAAGTATGCCCTGTCTGTAAGTACAGCCAGTCATATTTCGAAGTTCATAAAGGTTGACAAAAGTAAAGCGGTCTTCACTATGAGGGCCGCTTTTAATTATATACTATAGAACCATCTACAAACAAATTTGTGGCCTTTGTATTTAATCAATCACTCCTTTCTATCTCAGCTATTGATATAGTTTTTATTTTATCCTTCGATACCAGTGACTTTATAATCCTGATCTTCAACAGCCTTCTTTAATACAGAAGAATCAAGATTACTCTCTAATTCTACGATGGCTGTACCATTTTCGTGACTGACAACAGCGCTCTTTACGCCTGAAATACCCTCAAGAGTCTTCTTTACTCTTGCTTCGCAGTGACCACACATCATTCCTTCGATATGCATTGTTTTTGTCATTGATAAATTCTCCTTATTATCTTTAATGTTCTTTTTTAGTTTTCTTCTAGGTTTGTCTTTTCTTCCGTCATAAATATCAATTGTGTTGATTCTAAGAGCATTAGTAACAACACAGAAAGAAGAAAGGCTCATAGCAAGGGCTCCAAAAGTCGGAGTCAGTCTTATACCAAAGAGAGGAATCAAGAGACCGGCGGCAAGAGGAATGCCTAGAGTATTATAGAAGAAAGCCCAGAATAGATTCTGATGGATATTTCTCAGAGTCCTTCTTCCTAGTCTCACTGCTGCAGCCAAGTCTGAAAGTGTACCATTGACAAGAACACAATCAGCACTCTCAATGGCCACATCTGTTCCGCTACCTATTGCAACTCCCACATCAGCACTCTTCAGTGCAACTGCGTCGTTTATTCCATCCCCTACCATTATTGTTTTGGCATATTTCTTTTCTTTCTTTACTCTTTCAGCCTTTCCTTCCGGTAGGACATTTGCTTCAACTTCATCTATTCCTGCCTTCTTTGCTATGGCTTCTGCAACTTTTTCGTTGTCTCCAGTAAGCATGACGACTTTTAGCCCCATCTTCTTCATTTCGCTTATGGCTTTTGTACTATCGCTACGTAGGGTATCGGAAACAGCAATCAAACCAAGAACAGTGTCATCTAAGCCAAACCAAAGGACAGTCTTACCTTCAGCCTCTAAAGCTTCAGATTTATTAAGAAGGTCTGATGGAATATTAGAGTATGCAAGAGCCAGTTCTTTCTTACCGCCCCACCCTTTTTTACCTTCTATCATCCCTTCAACTCCAAAGCCTGGAAGTGCCTTAAATGAAGAAATACTCTTCTCTTTTACATTATCCTTCTCTGCTCTATTCTTTATGGCTTTTGAAAGAGGATGCTCACTCTCTTTCTCCAAAGTATAAGCGACAGTCAGTAGTTCTTCTTCATTAATATTATTGGCGACAATATCAGTAACAATAGGTTTACCTTCTGTTATTGTTCCTGTTTTATCAAGAACAACTGTCTCTGTCCTTCCCATCTCTTCCAGTGCTGCGGCACTCTTATAGAGAATTCCATTCTTAGCTCCCTTACCACTTCCAACCATAATGGCGACAGGAGTAGCCAAACCAAGAGCACAAGGGCAGGAGATTACAAGTACACTTATTCCCCTCTCTAAGCTATATCCAAGATCACGGGATACAAAATACCAGATAAGAGTTGTAACAAAGGCAATCGCCATTACAGTCGGAACAAAGATTCCTGAAACCTTATCGGCAATCTTTGCAATCGGTGCCTTCGATGCTCCTGCAGACTGCACCATCTCTATAATGTGGGAGAATGTAGTATCACTTCCAACCTTTGTAGCCTTACATCTCATTGCTCCGGAAAGGTTTATAGTTGAAGCAAAAACACTGTCCCCCTCTTTCTTATCCACTGGGAGGCTCTCCCCTGTAAGAGACGACTCATCTATAGCACCCAAACCCTCTACAACAACTCCATCAGAAGGCACAGATGAACCTGGTCTAAGAATAAAGATATCGCCTACCATTAGTTCATCAATTGAAATAACTCTCTCTTTTCCTTCCCTTATGACAACAGCTTCTTTAGGCTTTAATGCCATAAGTGACCTAAGGGCATCTGTAGTCTTACCCTTGCTTCTTGCTTCCAGCATCTTACCGAGCGTTATAAGTGACAAAATCATGGCAGCTGACTCAAAGTAGAGTGCATGAAAAATATGATGAGCTTCCGTTGTCTCAAGATGAGTCATCAAGAATACTTCATAGAGAGACCACAAATACGATGCTCCCGCTCCAAGAGATACCAGGGTATCCATATTGGGACTTCTCTTCAGTAGTGCTTTTCCTCCAGAGATAAAGAACTTTCTGTTTATGACAATGATTATTGTAGTAAGCAATAACTCTAGTATTCCTATAGCCATAGGAGTAGAGAAAAAAGCAGGAAGTGGCCAAGACCACATTACGTGCCCCATAGATACATACATAAGAATTAAGAGAAAGCCTAAAGATGAGATAAGTCTCTTCTTGAGTATCGGAGTCTCTTTATCTTCAAATACATCGTCTTCCTCTTTTTTGTTCTCACCCTTCACAGAAGCTTTATATCCAGCCTTCTCTACAGCCTTTATAACACTATTACTTCCGGCACTGCCTTCAACTGTCATAGAAGAAGTGAGAAGAGAGACAGAGACGCTCTCAACGCCCTCAACTTTCTTTACTGCCCTTTCAACGCTGCTCTGGCATGCGGCGCAGCTCATGCCATCAACTCTATATTCCGTCTTCATTACTTTACTAACTTCTCCAATACTGAAGTAAGTTCCTCGACAACTTTATCGTTCCCTTCTTTTATACCTCTTACAAAACACCCGGAGATGTGGGTAGACAACAACTCTCTGGAAAAAGAAGAAAACGCCGATTGAGCAGCAGAACACTGAGTCAATATGTCAATGCAATATGAATCATCTTCAATCATTTTCTTAATTCCTCTTATCTGCCCTTCTATTCTATTGAGACGGGTAATAAGTTTTTTCTTCTCTTCTTCATTTCTGTATGTCTTCTTTTCTTCGCAGCAACAACCCATATTCACCCCTATACCCCTAGAGGGTATAAAGAATATACCCCCATACCGTATCTAAGTCAAGTAATAACACAAAAATCTAAATAAATTCATAAATATCTGAATATTCATTTGAAAATGTCCTAAATTATGTAATAGAGGCTAATAATATGATTTTTCGAAACAAGATTAATAAAGACGATGACTATACTGTAAACCTTAAAGATTGTTTGGCAAAAACAGAGTTTATTGATGGTGATACTGTCAAAGGAATGACAGTGAAGGAGCACTGTGTTCTTACTGGATACATTGCAAAAGAATTATACAGTATTATCTACGCTTCAAATAACCATATTCCTAGCATCTCACAATCAGATCTTATCGCCTCTCTTCATGATATCGGAAAAATTTCAAAACCCTTTCAGAATATGATATATGGTTCTTTATCAGAGAAAAAGGATGTTCCATCTTATATTACTCCTAGCAAAGATTTATCAACGACTCATAGACATGATTCCATTGGTCAAGTTTTTGTTTCTGAATATGGAGAGAATCATAGGGATCAAGCATGGAGTGCAATATCAAGAGTTGTAGGAGGTCATCACGGTCTTCATCCCTCGAACGAAGTGTTCTTTGCAGAGGATGGCATTTTTGGAGGTAAACCATATAACGAACAAAGAAAAGAACTACTTAAAGAACTTGAAAACATATTTGGAAACAATCTGCCAAAATCGATTACAGATGAAGAAATAAGTTTTCTTACTGGTTTGACAATCGTATCCGATTGGATTAGTTCCGCTGTAAGTAAGGAAGAACTGCTTTGTTCAGATTATAAATCTATTGCACTACAAAAGGTTCGTGATGCTGGTTACTCAAAGCTACACATAAAACCTGGTTTATCTTTTAAAGATATATTTGGGTTCGAACCACATAAAGTTCAAAAAGATTTTTTTGAATCTGTAAACAAAGAGGGAACTTATATTCTTGAAGTTGAAATGGGAAAAGGGAAGACTGAGGCTGCTTTATATGCTTCATACAAACTCCTTCAAGAAGGAAAAGCTTCAGGAATATATTTTGCGCTGCCAACTCGATTAACGTCTTTGTCTATTCATAAAAGAATGCTTACTTTTATTGACGCTATATCAACAGACGACAGTACTGCAAAACTTGTTTTCCAAAACTCTAATCTCTATATGAATGCCTATAGTGAAAACTGCTCACCAGGTGGAGATTGGTTCGACGAAAGAAAAAGAGGTATTCTAGCGCCTTTTGGCGTTGGAACTATTGATCAGGCATTAATGTCTGTCATAAACGTAAAACACTCATCTTTAAGAGCATTTGGACTGGCTGGTAAAGTTGTAATAATCGATGAGCTACATAGCTATGATGAATACACAGGGTCCTTGATACTATACCTTATAAAACTTATAAGAAAGCTTGGAGGAACTGTTATTATTCTTAGTGCGACACTAAGAAATGAGACAAAGAAAAATATACTTGGAAAGGAACCTGTTATTACTTCCTACCCTTTGATTACTATTTCTCAAAAAGAGAATGAGTTACAAGAACTTCAAACGACTTCCTCCAAAGACAAGATTATTGAAATTATTCATGGAAATAAACATGTCGGAATCGATCAAGCCATATCAATGTCATTAAAAGGAGGAAAAGTCCTCTGGATTTCAAACACTGTAGATGAAGCACAGAATGTCTACGCAATACTAAAATCTCGTTGTAACGAGCTAGGTGTTGTTGTGGGTTTATTACATTCTCACTTCATACAGAAAGATAGAAAAAGAATTGAAGATGAATATATCTCTTATTTCAGCAAGAAAGAAACTAGATCAAATAGAGGTGTAATACTAGTTGGGACACAAATCCTGGAGCAATCACTTGATATTGATGCAGATCTGATGATTACAGAGATCGCACCAATTGATATGCTTTTACAACGCATGGGTAGACTCTGGAGACATAATGAGAATAACAATCATAGACCATGCAATAAACCAACATGTATTATACTTCATCCTTCTTTTGAAAAGGTACAATCAGATGTGCAAAATGCGTTTGGTGTCAATGGCGTTATTTATTCGCCTTATGTTCTCTATAGAACACTAAAAGCAATACGCAATATTGTCTCTATTTCTGTTCCTTCAGAAATAAGATCCCTTATTGAGTCAACATATGTGTACGAGGATCCTGAAAACCAAAGTATAAAAAAAGCTTATGATGACCTGCTATTTAAACGTAGTCAAATGGAAAATGAAGCTAGAAATGCAAAGAACCTAGCGCAAGTAACAAAAAACGATAATGAAGTAATGACTAGATATCAGACTCAAAAGACATCTACTCTACTTCTCCTAAAATCATACGACCCTCAATCACGAATCATTGAGCTTCTAGATGGGCATATCATTAAACTAAAAGAAACCCCCTCAAAACAAGAGAGAATAAGTATAGCTTCTCTTCTGATTCAAAACACTATGACGTTAAGTACGAAAATCATACCGGAAGAAGCGTTCATATTAGATAAGAATTCTATGCTTAGTCCATATATTTATTTTGGAGAAAAAGAAAACAAAGAACTCGGGGTTTTGCTTTTCAGTGACAAAGGGAAGCTTTTTGATGTTTTCAAAAATGAAATAATTACGAAAGAAATTGACTACTCGCACAACATAGGATATAAACAATTTAAAGAGAGTATTTATGAACAGATTTAACCTTACGACAGAACA
The DNA here is from genome assembly GCA_022771185.1 of Spirochaetales bacterium. Lineage (GTDB taxonomy): Bacteria > Spirochaetota > Spirochaetia > Sphaerochaetales > Sphaerochaetaceae > Ornithospirochaeta. Next base: position 10,369 of record JALFCJ010000202.1, read on the forward strand.
TTGGATTCCACTTGAAGGTGGCGTAAAAGCATCATTACTTGATATGTATAATCCTGAAACAAGAGGTTTAGTATCAGGAAATGCAATCCAAAAGATATCTTTGTATAAATTGTTTTTTGCCATTGCCCAAGATGCTGTTAAGTTAAAAGACTCATATGAGCAATCAAGCATTGGAATAGAGGAATTTGGTGCAATCTGCACCGAGTATTTAAAAGACCATTCAGATTGTTTCTGGCTATATGGGGATAAACCATTTCTACAGTATCCAGAGTTACTTAACACAAAAGTTGAAGACAGGGAAATATTGTGTTCATACATACCCGACATGTCTGCAGAAAATGATACAATAATTAGAGATACACAAACAAATCCACCTAAAGATGATGGAGAAAAAGCTGTGTTCATCTTAGGTTTAATGTCTTATGCTCTAGGAGGAAAAAGAGTATCAAATCCTGATTTATTTCTCAAAGGTAGTGACAGTAGAGGTAGGAGTGCAAAATCCGCACCCAGTCTTGGAAGTGGCAGTATTGCAGGATATCAGCAAAGTATTTTAATCTCGGATTCGATTCTGAAAACTGTATACCTTAACTATTTTACTATGGATGAAATAGCAGAAACAGGTTGCACTGAAAATGATACTCTCGCCCC
>JALFCJ010000221.1 GCA_022771185.1 Spirochaetales bacterium
TGGAGAGGTATTTGACGGTAAGTTCATCCAGTCTATACATTCTCCATACACTATTTCACTCTCATCTCCTAATTTTTCTCATCTGACATTTCAATCAAATAGAATGGACGAAAGCATAGATGTAGAACTAAATCCTCTATGGACGGAGAGCGACGAGATAATAACGGAGAAGAAAAACAACTTTTATCGTTCGATATTCACTTCTCTTCTATCTTTTGGAGGTTATACGGCACTTAGGGCTGTAGAAAATATAAATGGAACAACAGGTCCGAATGCACTTAAGGTTGTTTTCGGAGGTATCTCGATAGTATCATTGATTAATCTAGTCTGTACTGCCATAGATTACTACGAGAGTGCAGGCCAAGGAATATAAGGAATAATAATTATGGGACTCTTTTCAAAGTTCAGTGCTAAGATAAAGCAGCTATTTTCATCAAGAAAGATTGACGAAGCTTTCTTTGAAGAATTGGAAGATACACTGATAGAAGGTGATCTGGGAGCAAGACTCACAGATGAAATAATCGAAACATTACGTAAGGAAGCAAAAGCCAAGAATCTTGTTGAGGCTGCAGATTTGCAGAAACTCATGAAAGAGCTTTTGAGCCAATATATCCACGCTTATGACGTAGAGTTAAAAGACGGGCTTAATGTCTTCATGATTCTTGGTGTCAACGGAGTAGGTAAGACCACAAGTATAGCCAAGATGGCCAAGTGGTATACAAAGAAGGGAGAAAAAGTACTTCTTGCTGCAGCAGATACCTTCCGTGCAGCAGCTGTAGACCAATTGGATATTCATGCTGAAAGACTCGGGATGAGAATAGTAAAGCAGAAGATGGGCTCGGATCCGGGAGCTGTAGTATATGATGCCGTCACTTCTGCCATTGCCCAAGGTGACGATCTGGTGCTTGCAGATACAGCTGGTAGAATGCATAACAAAGAGAACCTTATGAGGGAACTCCAGAAGATGGACAAAATCGTCAAGGGCAGGGGCGTCAAGGAAGAAAACTACAAGAAGTTCATCGTCATCGATGCAACTACTGGTCAGAACGGTCTGTCACAGGCAATGCTGTTCAACCAAGCTGTAAAGCTGGATGGTGTTATTCTTACTAAATATGACTCTGCTGCAAAGGGCGGGGCTCTTGTCCAGATAGGAAAGAATCTGGGTATTCCTATTGCCTTTGTCGGCACTGGAGAGGGTTATGATGATATTCATCCTTTCGATAAGGAAGAGTATCTTGACGCCCTTATCGGTTTGGATAGATAAGTATGGGAAAACATCTTTTCTCCCTTCCTTTTTTTCTACTCTTTCCAGCACTTCTATTTGGAAGCGTATGGAACTCCAATGCACTGGGGCAGAAACTTTCTATAAAGGAAGCACAGGACGGTACTGGATGGGAAAGAGTAGATAGCGAGGGCGTTTCCACCCTCTACTATAATGGGGACGTAGAGAAGATAAGAACAGAGTATCCAGACGGATATGAAGAAAAGAGTGGAGACGAAAGTGTCAGATACTTTTTCGGAGAGGAAGGAGAACTCATAAGAAAGATTATTAAGAGCGTGAGTGGAATAGAAGAGTATAACTATTTTTATTCTGGCTCTCTTCTCTCCTCCTTCTCTCGTTCAGTAGACAGTATTGTTGTCGAAAATACAGAGTATATAAGAACTCCTGATGGAGTAGTACTGGCTCTGATTAAGAACGGGAATCCTATGTATTTCTCTACCTCCGCCATATATGAAATGGTGGACGGCAGTCTCGAAACCTTTACGATGGAAGAGGAAGAAGAGAAGCGTGAGAAAGTCTGGAATGATGACGGAGGATACTCAGAGAATAAAAAAGAAGACGGTGTCTTATTTACATACACTTATGATGGTAACGGAAGACTAGTTGAAAAAAAGAGTGAGCTCTCTCTTATTACTTACTCCTATAGCGAGGATGGATCCTTAAAGGAAACACAGGAAGAAAACAGCGAAGGAAAAATAAAAACCGAGTATATAAACGGGAAGCTCTCTGCAATCTATTCTTATACTACTTCTCTTGTCCTCAAGAGTATTAGAAAGCCTCTTTCTGACGGAACATATGAAGAGACAAGATATATAGATGGAGTTCCTCGTTATATATTCCATTTCGATAGAGACGGCGAGAGAATACTGGAGGCAAGAGGCTTATGATATCATATCTCTCCTTTAGATATTCATTCTCTCCATCCTTCAAACAGAGAGACAGGGCTATAAGAGCTGTTGTAGCCATTGCATTGTCTCTTGTTGTAGTCAATGTGGTCATCTCTATTATGGACTTTCTACAGAACGGGAGATTTGAAGATATCAGGAATGTGAGAAGTTTCGATATCGTTGTTGAAGGAAAGCACAAAGAAGAGCTTACGTCCCTTTTCCCAGATAGTGTTATATTTGAATATGGGGAGGGAGAAGCACTCTCCAGTAGTGGCGCATATAATGTGAGATATATCTCCTCTGACTATGATGGAGGCTTGAACATAATCTTTGGCGATACATCGTCACTTCTAGTCCCGTATTCTCTATTTCGTTCCTCCAGTGGCAAGCTTAGTTTATCTATGCTTAGAAAGGGAAAGGCTGCAACTACTATGAAGAACTTCGAGTTCCCAGTAAGCGGTATCTATTGGACCAATGTTGGGACAGAATTTGATCAGTCTACAATCTTTCTTCCCATGGAAATGGCAGATGAAACAGTATACTTTCTTACAGCAATAAAAAACGTGGGCATGAAAGAGTGCGAGAAGATTTTAAAGAATCTTGGCCTGGAATATAAGACATGGAAAGATCAGGAATCCAGTCTTTATGCTGCTTTCTTTGTAGAGAAAGCCATGATGTATACAGTTCTTTCCCTCTTGTTTGTAATAATCTTAGTCTCTCTAAGGCAGTCTGTAAGAATCTTTGTTTCCAGCCACGACAAAGAGTGTGCAGAACTTGAAATACTTGGAATGGAGAAGAAAAATATACTCTTTATGATGGAGTTGTCTTTCTTCTTTATGCTGGTAATAGGAATAATTATAGGCTTAGTGTTTGGAAGGCTTTCTTTGATACTTGTGGAGTATATCAGCAAAAAGTCTCCTTCCATCATGGATATGACTCTCTCAATGAGTTATGGTTCTATGGTATTCTTCTCCCTATTTCTAGTTGTGGTTACAAGCTTATCTATATACTTTGAAAACAAAAAGAGAAATAAGAGACCTCTATGGGAGGTGATCCATGTCAAATGAACTATTGAGAGTCGCGAATCTTTCTAAGTCATATCCGAGTGAAGGAAAAGACGGGAAATTAGTTATCCTTGAAGACATAAACCTTGTTTTATCTCAAGGTGAGACAATCGCTATTACTGGTAAAAGCGGCTGTGGTAAATCTACGCTACTCTCTCTCTTGGCTTTGCTTTCTCCCAAAGACGGTGGAAAGATATACTACGAAGGTGTAGATACAGATGTATTAAAAGAAAAGGATTTGCCAAAGCTAAGGAATGAAAAAATGGGCTTTGTCTTCCAGAACTCTATGCTTCTTGAAGATTTCTCCGCCTTGGAGAATGTGGCCATGCCTCTGATGATCAAAGGCGAAAAGAAAAAGTCAGCCTTTGAAAAAGCGGAAGAGTACTTAAAGATGGTGGGTATTGAGGAAAGAAAGAATCATAGACCCAATAAACTCAGTGGAGGTGAGAGACAGCGTACCGCCATTGCAAGAGCCCTTATAACAGAGCCCAGTGTTGTCTTTGCAGACGAACCTACAGGAAGTTTGGATGAGAAGACAAGCAGAGTAATCGAAGAGTTATTGATAGAGAGTATAAAGAAGACTAATAGAGGTATGATTCTTGTTACACATAACCCTCTCTTTGCAGCCAAGGCTGATAAAGTCTATGTTTTGTCTGGCGGAGTATTAAATGAGAAATGATGGAGAAGGACTATATTTAAAGAGAAAAGAGGGAAGAGGCATGGGAGTGAAGTGGACACTCCATAGCTTGGTTCCTGCTCTTTTGATAGTTCTTATTACAGCCTTACTTGTTTTTGCCATGGTTTTCATCTCTTCTATGACTACAGCCATAGACAGGATGATAGTCATGCTTGGCTCCGGGAATATTGTTTTATATGATGACTATGATATATCAGACTGGGAAAAAGCAGAGAAGTATCATGTGACGACATCCAGCGGAGTTGTTTTCTCAGATAATGGTAAGAGTCTTGTAAACATAAAGGGTATAGAAGAAGGATACTTTGCCGGAGAGAGAGGTGAGACTCTTAAGCTCAGCACAATAGAGTCTACAGCCAGGAACCCTATAATAGTATCAAAAACACTCTCTGATAGGATGAAACTGGACTTTGGGGACACTATGACTCTGATGGTCTATGAAGAGGAGAAGAATAGAGCTAGGCCGGTGCTTGTGACTGTTACAGGTATCTTTGACTCCGGATATGCCCAGCTTGATAGATATCTTTGTTATGTGGATTACTCTCTTCTCGGAGGAGAAGGGGTGTGGGAAGTTGTTCTTGAAGACAACGATGAAACAGATAAAAGAGCCCAGGAACTATGGGAGAAGAACATATGGTCTGAAACTTATAGAGAGAAATATTCATCTCTATATTTAAATGTTCAGCAGAGTGTCACTATTCTCTATGTGATCCTTGCCTCCGTCGCCCTCCTTGCAGCCTTCTTTTCCACAGATATAGTACATGTGTATTTATCTAGGGATTGGAGAGATATCGCCGCCCTTTCTATTCTTGGAATGAATAAAAAGAGAATAAGAAGGGTTTACTTAATACTTTCTCTGAGAGCTGTTATGATGGCGTCCCTACTAGGAACTCTTATAGGTCTTCTTCTTGGTTCTCTTTCACCCTTGTTGATCAAAGCTGTGGCACTTTCAAACCCAGGCCTTGTAGAGTATTATATCTCATCATTCTCTGTGAAGGTTCCATGGTCAGCCATAATCCTTATGATTCTAGCTATGGCTCTACTTTCCCTTATTACTCTATATGTATCTGTCAGAAAAGAAAAAGAGTTGGGTAGAATATCATATGAGGCATAATTCTCTTTACCCCTCGAAAAAAAATCTATTGCGTGATACCCTTTTTTAGTATGAGTTTAGAAGTCTTTTCTTTGGGCACCAGTGGAATGATGCCCCTCCCAGGTAGGTTCCTCACCTCTGTTCTCCTTCGTAGAAAAGGAGAGTTGTTTTTATTTGATTGCGGTGAAGGGACGCAAGTATCTTTAAAGATGCTTAATCTTAGCTGGAAGAAAATTTCTGCAATATTCATCAGCCACATGCATGCTGATCATGTCACCGGACTTCCTGGCCTATTGATGCTATCCAGCCAGGTGGATAGAGAAGAACCTTTATATATCTATGGCCCTCAGAGACTAGGTGAGTATATCGAGGCCTCAAGAAGAATCCTTGATATGTACATAAACTATGAGATCAAGTTTATTCCTGTGGAGCCGGGCGAGATATATAGAGGGGAAGATTTCTCTATCAATTGTTTTCCTCTGGATCATACAAAGCCTTGTGTGGGCTACTCGCTTGTAGAGGATTATAGAAAGGGTGAGTTCTATCCGGATAAGGCAATAGCTCTGGGTGTACCCAAAGGTCCAATGTTTGGTCGTCTACAAAGAGGTGAGAGCATAGTTCTGGATAATGGAAGTGTAATTACTCCAGATATGGTAATGGGAGAAAAGAGAAGCGGACGAAAATTCAGCTATGTCACCGATACTCTATACTTTCCTGAGATTGCGGATTACGTACATGACTCTGATATTCTCTTCTGTGAGGGAATGTTTGAAGATGAACTAAGAGAAAGCGCTTGGGAAAAGAAGCATATGACAGCTTTGGAAGCAGCGATGGTGGCTAGAGACAGCAGGTCTGAGATGCTATGTCTCCAGCACTATTCTCCCAGGTATTCAGATAGAGAGTTGAAGGTCCTGTTAAATGAAGCGAAAAGTATTTTCCCAAATACTATCCTCACTAAAGACCGAATGACTTTCGAAATACCATTAAAAGATTAAAAAGAAGTGGCCTCAGATTTCTCCGAGGCCATTATTCAAAGATATTATATCTTACTTTGAGAGCTCTTTGATTACTGAGTCTGCATTATGTCGGGCTGTAACAACAACAGACTTACCTTCAAGCTCCTTGACTTTTACCTGAACATCTTTTGCTCTTGCATACGGAAGAATTGCATAGACCTTGCCATCCATTGAAAGGGCAGGAACATCAAAGGCTTCAGAGACCTTTTCTTCGCTTCCTGCTGGGAATGATGCAACAATAAGCGGATAATTACCGATTCTTGATGCTGCGATTTCTTCTGCAATAGCTTCCTTGACGCTGAGTTCCTGCTCTTCTTCAACTGCTGCAGGTACCTCGACGATTTTCTCTACTGGTACTTCAACTTCCTTTTCGACGATCTTCTCGACAGGTACCTCGACAATCTTTTCAACGATTCTCTCGACAGGAACTTCCTTCTCCACGATCTTTTCTACAGGCACTTCAACTATCTTCTCAACAATCTTCTCGACAGGTACCTCGACAATCTTTTCGACTGGGACTTCCTTGACTAAGCTTCCTTCTGTTCCTTTTTCGATGACTGTCTCTTTGATTACGTCAACAGGAACTTCCTTCTCTACGATTCTATCAACAGGAACCTTGATTTCAACCGGCTTATAGTCGTGCTTGATGATGATATCAGCTTCAAGAGGAACTTCCTTTTCTGTCTCCACTGGAACTTCAACAATCTTTTCAACGATTTTCTCCACTGGGACTTCCTTGATGACTTCAACAGGTTTCTCAATAATCTTTTCTACAGGAACCTCTTTGATTACTGGAACCTGAACTTCCTTGACGACTTCTACAGGAACTTCCTTCAAGACTTCCTTAACGACTTCAACAGGCTTTTCCACAATCTTCTCAACTGGGACTGGAACTTCTCTGATAATCTCTCTTGGAACTTCTTTTACCACTTCCTTGACGACTTCCACAGGTACTTCTTTGATGATCTCTTTTATCTGAGTGTACTGTCCACGTCTGTCACACTCTGCAGCATTGACGCCAGAAGGAGAGTTTGGGTCATCCACAGGAGCTGAGTAGAGAGGTGAATCATAGGAATTAGGAGCAAGCTTATCGATGTTGTCACGATAATCATCATCTCCTCTTCGAGATGAAATAAGTGCAATTTCCAAAAATACAAGGCCTATGAGAATAGGCAGTGCTTTTGTCAGCACATTGTATATCTGTTCCCTTGTAATGTCATACGAAGGAACAATAAGAGTGATGAAGACTGCAGTAAAGGCAGCAAGGATGATAATGGATAGAATTATGCTTGTGAGCACAAGTTTCCATGTCTTTCTGGCTTTTGCCATTTTTGCCCTCCAAAGACGTGTTGTTTCACGCCGAGTTGTTATATATTATTATATGCTCGGGGTGATATGTTTACAAGATTCAAATTATTAACTATGGTTTTCTTTTTTCTCCTTTCTTTCATGTTGGTGACGTTTTTTTGGGGTGAAAACGGTTATTTTGAAAGAAAAGCCATGAAAAGCGATCTTGTCGCTCTCGATAGCAAAGCAAACGAAAGGGAGATGGAGCTTTCTCTTTTGAGAGAAAGAAATGAATATAGAAGCGAAAAAGGCCAGGGGAACTTGGAGTTGATATACTCTTTTGACGATGATAGAACTATCGTCGGATATGTTCCTGACGGTATGGTGGAAGAGTATGAGGGGCTAAGACTTTGGGAGTGTGCACTCTGGGCTCTCGTTCCTACTTTCGTTTTCTTTTTATTGATATCGATAGTTCCTCTCTTTGTTAAAAAGAAGAACAAAAAGAATAAGGAGAATAAAATCTATGGCGGTGATTGTTGATGTTGAAAATATAGAAGAGACTGTAAAGAGACTTAAGGCAGGAGAAGTAGGAATTATCCCTTCCGATACAATCTATGGGATAAGCTCGTTGGTTGATGATGAAGCTATGGAAAGAATCTATGAAATAAAGGAGAGACCACAGTCTAAGAAGTTGATTGTTCTTTCTGATAAAGCTTCTTTGGAGAGTTTGGGCCTTATTGTCCCTGATTCCATCATGGCTCTTTGGCCATCTCCACTTACTGTCATCCTACCTACAAAGGAGGGGGAAACACTCGCTGTGAGGGTTCCTGACGACAAGTATCTCTTAACTCTTTTGTCAGAGACAGGACCATTGTTCTCTACCAGCGTGAATATATCAGGAAAGCCTTCTTTGGAGACTTTTGAAGAGATTTATCCTGTGTTTTCAGATAGGGTCGATTTTATCGTAAGGAAGGAAAACATAGTCAAGGGAGAGAGCAGTACGCTTCTGGATGCAACTAAAAAACCCTGCCGTGTTATCAGGCAGGGGGCATATAAAGTGCCGGAGAGCCTACTTATTTAATCTTTCTGGCTTCCATGTAGTATCTCTTTTCGTTAGCATGGCCGATGGAGAATGTCTTTCTTGGATATGCTCCATCTTTCAGCATGTCTGAGAAGAAGTTGTCTTTCGATACATCCGGAAGAATGATACCCAAGTTTCCTTTTCTCTTTCCGATTTCTATTGTTACATCCACGCCGTGAATGTAGTCGACTTCGCCTTTCTTCTCTTCCAGCATCTTGTCGATTACAAGCTGAATGGTTCCTGCTGCAATGGCCTTTTCGCCCTTTTCTACAGTGTAGACGACAAATTTATCGTCCTTTACTAATCCAAAGTGTTGCCCAGGTGCGTTGATTTTCTTTTCCATCTCATCCTTTGTTGCAACTTCTTCTTTAGTGAATGTTGCGTACAGTGAGAGGAGAGAATCGAAGGAGGCTTCTTCTATGTTGAAGAATACTCTATGAATAGGCTTGAACTGAAGGCCGCTATCGAAGATGTTTTCAATTTCCACAAGTGCAAATCTAGCAGGATGATCCTTCTTCTCTTCTTCTGAGAGATTTTTCTTCACGTCTTCCCAGCAAGACTTAGCTGTTGCAAGAGAGTGGTTTCCATCTCCCATGGCAAAGAGTAGAGGATTCTTTGGATCCAGGGTGTCATAGAGGGCCTTGAAAGCAACAGCGATGGCCTCTTTGTCTTCCTTGCTGTCCACCAGGTATCCTGTAATGTGGCCGCCCTCTTTATTTAAGTCTGTATCATAGACGACAGTAAGGGATTCTCTCTTATCTCTCAATGGCTCGATGATAGACCTGTCTTTGTCAGAGATGAGGACCATGATGTGAGGGAGTTCGATAGGTGCATCTTTTCTTATCTCTTTTCTTGGCGGGATACGGGAGAGGATTGTACCTTCTGTTGCCCTGATAAGTGTCTTTGAGTCTTTTGCATAGGAGTATGCCTCAAGATCCAAAGCTACCATCAAGCCGTATCTTGTTCCACTTTCAGTGTCTCTTTTTACCAGGATGAAAGAGTCTTTGTAGAGAGTAAAGACACCTTCCTTGAGGTATTTATTCATGTTCTCATTGATAGAGGAGATGATGGCCTCTTTGTCCCCTGTTTCAAGATATACTTCAGGATAAATGAGTCTGAGAGTACTTGGGCTATCTCCTACATACTCTGATAGACTCTCCCAATACTCAGGCTGGGATGTATATTGGTCACAGGCTACTACAGCCCATTTTTCACAGTCTATTCCCTTTTTGGGTAGGAGTATATCTGCCGCTTTAAAGCCAAGAGTGGAAAAAATGTCATTCATATATCAGTCTCCAAATAAAAGATTAGGTATAAATGAGTCTATCACTGTTTTTGTTGTGTAAGCATCAATTATTTTTAAAATTTCTAAATTTTCCGAAAAACTAACAATTTAGGCGCTTATTTTACGTAATGTGATGTACCACCATTCTTTGCCTTGTTGTTTCTCCTTCCTTCTCGTGGTAATATCGAAGCATGTTGGAATTACGGAGAATAATTGAGTTTTCATCAAGGGTGCACACCTATCTAATGACTCTTTATATGTTTCTGGCCCTTTTATTTGTTCTTTTCCTCTATTTTCCAGTTCAGGAGAGGCTTGTATCTGTAATCACGGTATTGCAGATGGTTATGGGGTGGACCATATTCCTAGAGGGGCTTTGGGTGATATCCGGATCTATTCTCTGTTCCTGCTATTCAAAAGTCTTGGTCATCAGTCCGATAGTAAAGACAATTATCAGGCTTGTAGTATACTTCTTAATTTCAATTTTGCTTGATGCTGTAAACACTCTGATCACAGGAGGTTTTTCCTATGGAAGCTGAAGAAAGAAAAGTATGGGCTATTCGTGGTGCAGTCACTGTAGATAGTAATAGCCCTGATGATGTAGACAGCGCTGTCAAAGAGATGCTTGACGCTATATACAAAGAAAACCATATTACTGAAGACGATGTTGTCTTCACTCTGTTTTCACAGACACAGGATATAACAAAGAGGAACGCGGCTGCTGCTGCAAGAAAGGGAGGGTACTCTACCCATACGCCTCTTTTCTGTGTACAGGAAGCTTATGTTGAGAATATGCTTCCTCTTACAATAAGAGTACTGATCGAAGTAGAGAAAAACATGGATAAGAAGCCTGTTATGGTATATCTCAAAGGTGCAACGGCACTTCGTCCGGATTTAAGGAGAAAATGATGAAAGTAGCTATAGTAAATGCAAGTGCAAGGGAAAATGGAAACTCATCCCATGCTGCGAACTTCATTTATAAGGAGATTCTCTCCCGCTGGCCTGATGCAGTTGTGGCTAGAGTGAACTTATGTGAAATGAACATCCATCCTTGTATGGGAGATGCCTGGTGCAGAAGAAATGACGAGTGTATGCAGGACGACGATATGAGATGGATCATCAAGCTTTTGGACGATTGTGATTTTGTTGTATTCCTTTCCCCTGTATTCTTTAAAGACATGAGTTCTTTGATGAAGATCTTTACAGATAGATGCTATCCGATGATCAAAGGAAATCCTGGAGATCAGAAGGCAAAGAAGAGTGGAAAAAAAGCTATCCTCATTATGTTCCAGTATGTAAAGGGAAAGGGATATGAAGAGGCTCTGAAACATACAGAATGGGTCCTTGAAAATCTTGGCTTTGATGTGGAGGATTCTTTCTTATTTCGCGATGCAGATGATTTTGGTTCTGCAGGAGACGATGAGAAGAATCAACAGAAGATAGCTAAGGCAATCGCAGCTATGGGAGCAAGAAAATGAATAGGGAAGAGGTAGAGGCTCTAAAGGAAAGGGCACCTTGGAGAGATCGTAAGACAGTAGTGTTTCTCTCTGATTTCGGTTATTCCGACGGCGCTGTAAGTGCTATGCACGGAGTTGCCGACCAGGTGGACAGGACTCTGAAACTGGAGGACCTTACCCATGATATACCTCAGTTCAATATCTGGGAAGCCAGCTATAGACTTATTCAGACTGTGGAGTATTGGGCTCCTGGTACTGTTTTTGTCTGTGTAGTGGACCCGGGGGTTGGCAGTGAAAGAGAGAGCGTAGCTGTACTTCTTTCCTCCGGTCATATCATCGTCACTCCAGACAACGGTACACTCTCCCATGTGTCGAAGGGCATAGGCATTGTGGAGAGGAGGAGAATAAGCGAAACTACAAACCGCCTCAAGGACAGCCAGAAGTCTTATACTTTTTATGGTCGTGACGTATATGCTTATACAGGAGCCAGACTTGCTGCAGGCATTATCTCCTTTGATGAAGTGGGACCGAAACTCGACAATGACGTGGTTATGCTTGAGATGAATGATCCTACAGTTGAAGAAGGTAAGATTACAGGATCCATCGATATTCTCGATACCCGCTACGGCTCTATCTGGACAAATATCTCAGATACACTTTTCTCAGATGCAGGATTCAAGTATGGAGATAGAATAAGAGTGGATATCGAGTACAGAGACCGCACCGTCTATGGTGCCGTACTTCCTTTCTGTAAGAACTTTACTCAAGTAGAGAAGGGTGAAAGCCTGATATACGTCAATAGCTTACTTGACGTGGCTATTGCAGTAAACCAAGGCTCTTTCACTGATCTCTATGGCGTAAAGACAGGAGAAGGATGGAGAATCTCTTTCAAGAGATGCTAGTCCTAAATGAAAGGATTATAGTATCGACCGCCATTAAATATATTTAAGACCACTGATATAACCATTATGGCTACAGAAGCTGTAATGGCTATATAGTCTCCCTTTCTAAATGGTCGGGAAGAATACCAGGTACGTTTTTTATTCTTTCCGAAGCCTCTCAGTTCCATGGCATTTGCAATGACTTCGATTCTTTCCATTGATGACACGATGAGAGGGAATAGAAGGGTGGCAGCGCATTTTAGTCTCTTTATGAGACCTTCTTTTTCCTTATTCAGTTCCAAACCTCTCGCCTGCTGTGCAACAGATATTTCGTGGTACTCCCTCTGGATATCTGGAATATATCTGAGGGCGAGGGATACTGAGTAAGCAATCTTATAACTTACTCCCACTTTGTTTAGTGATGAGGCGAATTCGCTTGGATCTGTTGTTGAGACAAATAGTATTACAATAGGGATAGTGGCAATATACTTTAGTATTACGTTCAGTTGATAAAAGAGCTGTTCCTTTGTCACCACCCATCTTCCGATTCCATTCCATATAACATGTCTTGTTCCATATATCGTTACACCATGCTCTGGGGAGAAAAGGAAGATCAGGACATTGTTTAGAACCATAAATACCAGAGTAAAGTTTATTACAAAGGATACGTCTTTATACTTTATCCCGGATATTTTGAAGAGAATTAAAGAGAATACAGGAAGAATTATAAGTAGCCTTGTGTCGAATGTGGTCATCGCAGCCAAAGACCAAAGGATCAAAACGATTAGCTTCGAGGCTCCTGTAAGGGAGTGGATAGGGGATTTTTTGTTGATGTAATTAAAGACTCCGCTCATTTTCTCACCTCCCTGTCGTACTTGATAAACTTCCTGATAAACATGGTTTCGTCCACGCCTACAAGCTTTGCCAGATCCGATAGGCTGGTTCGTTTTAGGCTGGCTTTATCTAGAAGATAATCATCCGTAAGGATCATTTCGCTTTTACTGCCTCTTATCATCTCGCCTTCAGTGAAGACTACAGCCCTATCTGAGTACTCGATCATAAGGTGCATATCATGCGTGATGAGAATAATCGTATAACCCATCTCATTAAGGCTCTTCAAAAACTCCATTATGGCTGTGTAATGTCTGAAATCTTGTCCGGCAGTAGGTTCGTCCAGAATTATTACGGGAGGTCTCATTACAAGTATGCTTGCTATTGTGACTCTCTTTTTCTGCCCGAAGGAGAGGGCGCTGATAGGCCAGGACCTGAAAGGGTAGAGACCGCAGACCTTCAATGCCTCGTCGACTCTCTCGTTTATCTCTTCCTCGCTAAATCTTCCATCCAGAACAAGACCTAAAGCCACTTCATCCCTTATCATAGGCTTAGTGATCATTTGATTAGGGTTCTGCATTACGTAGGCTATCTTTTCGGCCCTTTCTTTTATGGAGAGGTTCGATATGTCCTTCCCTTCTAGGTATATGTTTCCCTTGCTCTCTTTCTCGAAACCACATATTACTTTGCAGAAAGTACTCTTTCCGGCCCCGTTGCGGCCAACTATACTCATCATCTCTCCCTTTTTGATAGAGAAGTTGATGTCTTTAAGAGCCTCTTTGCCGTTTGGGTAACTGAAGGAAAGATCTTTTGTCTCCAGGAGTATGGGCCTATTATCCTCTTGAGGCTTGTCTGGGACACTCTCCATCCAATCTTTGACTTTTTGCTTGTCTTCTCCACTGAGGATGAGAGTGTCGATCATACCTGGCTTCATCTCTTCTTTTATCTCAACCCCTGCATACTTGAGGGCAGTGACATATAAGGGTTCTCTTATTCCGTTCTTAATAAGGGAATCGGAAGAGAGAAGCTTATCTGGAGTAGTATCCAAAATAATTGAGCCTTCGCCCATTAATACGACTCTGTCTACACTACGGTGGAGAACATCTTCGATTCTGTGCTCTACGATGATTATGGTGGCTCCAGTGTCTTTATGAATCTGATCAATTAGCTCTATTGTCTTCTTGCCGGAGGCTGGGTCTAAGTTTGCAAGTGGCTCATCAAAAAGGAATATCTCTACGTTGTCTACCATGACACCTGCTAGGGATACTCTCTGTTTCTGGCCGCCGCTGAGTTCATGAGGAGCGTGGTTTAAGAATGAATCTATACCGACTTTCTTTGCAGCTTCAATGACTCTTTCTCTCATCTCATTCAATTGGACATTGTCATTTTCCATTGCAAAGGCAATATCTTCGCCGACAGTGAGGCCAATAAATTGTCCGTCAGAGTCCTGTAGCACAGTTCCAGTTATCTTTGATAAGGAGAAGATATCT
>JALFCJ010000253.1 GCA_022771185.1 Spirochaetales bacterium
ATATTATTCAAGTCGGTGGAGAGATGACTCGGGATACTCATCAGGCCACAGGACCTGATGCAGAAGCACATATTCGAAAGTATTACGTTGACTGGTGTATTACAGGTGTTACTGGAATAGATCCTGATGTTGGAACATATGCCGCCATTCCATTGGAGGCAAGCCTAAAAAAGACAATGGCTGATCATGCAAGGCAGTGTATGGTTATTGTCGATAGTTCAAAATTCAATAGAAAAGCCTTCTGTATTGCTCTTCTTCCTGAAGATATTGATATCGTGGTGACTGATAACGGTACCCCGAAGGAAACTGTGGATAAGATGCGAGAGAGGGGAATAAAAGTATATGTTGTTTGAGCTTTTTTTAGTGCGAGACTCGTTGCGTTAATAATCCAGGGGTAATTCTTCGCTCTTTAGCGCATGGTGTGTTTGAAGTAGATCCATACATAAATATCTCCAAAACATAGAAAATGCTTTATAGATGTTGACAAGTTTTCTTTGCAATAATATTATTTATGACAATAAAACTTGGCAAGGAGAATTATATGACAAGAGAAGAGATATTAAAGAAGAGTAGAGAAGAGAATATGGGTGTGGATGTGGCAGATTATGAAGCGGCAAAAGCTGGAATAAAGTATGGCTGGATGGTGGCTGTTGTCTTATCGTGTATTTTTGTTGTGGTTGATGGAATACTACTATCACGAGTGCCGGTAGAGATGCTTTCTGCTGTCTTGGCTGGTCTCTCCACTGTTTTCTTTTCAAAGTATGCACAAATGAAAAAGAGACATGAGTTGATCATTGCTATTCTTTATGGCGTTGCATCCCTTTGCTTCTTTATTTCTTGGATCATTCAGATAATTAAAATCTGAGGTATTTATGGAAGATAAACTGGTACTTAAGAATAATGTGAAGAAGACAAGAGTGGAGAAGGGCCTCTCTCAACAGGAGCTGGCAGATATGGTGGGAGTATCTAGAAATACCATAAGCAGTATTGAAACAGGACAGTTTAGTCCCACTGCAAAACTGGCGCTGGTAATATGTATAGCGCTGGAGAAGAAGTTCGAAGAGCTCTTCTATTTCTAAGGATATAGGACAAAAACAAAATGGAAAAGTTGCGTCGACAATAATGGAATCAAAGTGTAGGTGTGGATATTTCAAAAAGGTGAGAAATATATTGTTGATGGTCTATGTCTACCATTTTGCCACGAATTATGGAACTCTATTTATCCTAGCGTCTATGTTTTGATTAATGGAGGAGACTTGGACTATGGAGAGAGAGGAGCAAAAATGTTTGATGCAGAGTGTCCTGACACAGGGAGAGTAAAAATCAAAGGAGAAGTGTTGAAGGCATAGAGGATACAAGCTTTCACCATTCTTTATAACTTGTGTATTTGATACAAGTTTTATTGATTGTGTAATAACTATTCTTTTACTATAGTCATCTCGATGAAAAAGAAACTTATCACGACAATACTGTTATTGGTTCTTATATTATCTTCCATATTTCCAGAGATACTGAAATACCACTCTGTACTTGAAAAAGATAACACTATATATGTGGGCGTGGATTGGGATTTTGATCATTTTGTGGATTCCTCTCTTGGCTATGACAATGAATTGGCCAAGACTGCTATTGTTCTTTCTAGAGAAATCTATGTATCCAATGAAAGTATAACAGAAGTGGTGAACGAGCTGGGATACACTGACTTATGGATAGATGACAAAGAAAACAATGACATATCTAATCCCATTGTCGCCTTCGCTTATAAAAGAAACGAAGGGATAAATAACTTCCTAGTTGTAATAAGAGGTACCGGTTCTTTCTCCGATGTTCTTACAGATATCAGGGCTGTTACAGATTATTTCCAGAGTTCAATGGAAAATACTATAGAGAGGTTTATCTGGTATTCTGAAGAAATACTTGGTATTGATAAAGACACATTGAAACAGGGGAATAATAAATTCTTTGTTACTGGCCATAGTATGGGGGCGGCGGTGGCAAATCTTTTGTCTTATAGTTTGGAAGAGTTCGCTGATAAGAATGATATTTTCTCATACTGTTTTTCTTGTCCTTCTGTAGGCGTGGAGAATGGCGAAGATATAACAAATGCACTCAACATAATCAGCGATAACGATCCTGTTCCTCTTGTCCCTCTTCCTGTCGGAAGATATGGGAAAGATATTGTGTTCTCACCTGAGAGTGTAAGCCAATGGATATATGGAGTAATAACTGATAGAGACCTGTGGGATATCTGTGGTTTCACAATCATCAATAAATGGAACAACCATAGGCTGGATATTTATTTTTCATATGTCCTATCAAGATCGTTGGGTATGTTTGAATAATTAGGTCTCATTTCTTTGTCCTTGTATTGGCAAGTACAATGATCATAACCGCATCCAATAGAGTGAATAAAACGAAGATATAGACAAAGAAAGATGGGAGAGTTTCGAAGAAGATAGCCATAACCAGAATAAGAACTGCAATTGGTAGGAGCCCGGCTCCCACTATTCTACATAACTTTTTCTGGTTTATTCTTTCTTTTTCTTCTTTTGAAGCTGTATTGTATCCTGCAATAAGACCCGAACCATGACCTGAGAGAAGAATTATACTGACAACAAAAAGAAGAGAGAAAACAATCCATAGTATGGCTTCTGCAGATCCATTGGAAATATCTTTCAGTGTCATTTCTGTTTTCTCCTTTAATTGTCAATTATTTGCCATACTTACTTATTAATAGGCTATGCTTATTATAAAAAAAAGAAAAGGAGAATATATGCCTTCTAGCTGGAACCCTTGGAGAGGGTGTAGAAAGTGTAGTACAGGATGCCTTCATTGTTATATTCACAAAGGTGATGCAAAAAAGGGTGTAGATACTTCTATTATCAAGAGGACAGAGCAGTTCTATCGTCCCATAGAAAGAAATAAAAAAGGAGACTACAAGATGAAGAGCGGTCTTGTATGGCTCTGTTTTTCTTCAGATTTCCTTATTGAAGACGCGGATGAGTGGCGTAATGAAGTCTGGGATATGATCAGAGAGAGGAAAGATTGCTCTTTTCTGTTTCTTACGAAACGTATTACACGCTTTCTTGATTGCATTCCCCCTGATTGGGGAGATGGATATGATAATGTCTATGTCTGCTGTACAGTTGAGGATCAGAAGACAGCGGATGAACGCTTATCGTTCTTTTCAACTCTACCTATTAAGCACAAAGGAATAACGGCACAGCCATTGGTAGAAAAGATTGACATAGAAAAATATCTATCTTCTATCGACTTGGTGACGGTAGGGGGAGAATCTGATAAAAATGGCAGAGTCATGGATTACTCGTGGGTGTTGGATATAAGAGAGCAGTGTATAAGAACCAATACTTCTTTCTCTTTCAGGCAGTGCTCCACAAACTTTATTAAGGATGGGAAGTTATACCACCTGAATACCCGTCTACTTATGAGTCAGGCGAAAAAGGCTTGTATAGACTTTGATGTAGAAAAGCTATTGTTTTAGCCTCTATTTTCTTGGAAACAGCGTATTGCTACCATAAGTAGCATGAATGTTATGGTCCGTTTCTTGTTTTATCCTTGAGACATACTTCATTATCTTGATATGGAGGAAGATGATGACTCTAGGAGAAAGAATCAGGGGCGAAAGAAAGAAGAGAGGCTTATCGCAGGAAGAATAGGCTGAGATACTTAATGTCTCAAGACAGGCAATAACAAAATGGGAGACAGATAGAGGTATCCCGGATATTGCAAACCTAATAAGAATCAGTGAAGAGTTTGAAATAAGCTTGGATGAACTTATTAAAGGAGATAATTCAGTCAAACGTAAGATAATCTATGATAGCACTATGAAGAAATGGCATATATTGGTCGTTGTATACTTATTGGCGATTGTCGCATATATTGCTTACTTTGCTCTGCTCAATAGGATATTCATGATTGGATTTCTTATATCGACACTTTTTATGTTGGGTTTTGAGCTAAGGATTATTATAAAGGAAAAGAGATATCAAAATAATAGATAAGCCTTCTTCGATAATGTTTAAACCATAAAACTTGATTGTTTAATACTTTGTAGGTTTTTATACTTAAGCGAAAGATAGAATGATCTTGAATAAAAACAACATTCCAGTGTTACATCATATGGATATTACCAATGATGGAAGTGAGGATAATGAAAGTACTTTTAGGAACAACAAATCCTTCAAAAGTAGAGAGATTCTCTTATTTATTAAGAGGATATGACATTGAGTTCCTTATACTAAATGATATATGTGTCAAAGATGAGCCGGAGGAGACGGGAGGAACACCTGAAGAGA
>JALFCJ010000256.1 GCA_022771185.1 Spirochaetales bacterium
CTTACTCTTAAAGACCTCAAAGTAAATGGACGAGATATATCTAATCTAACAGGAAATGGGCCTCTCACTGGAAAAGTTTTGAAAGCCCTCTTGGATATGGTTATCGAAGAGCCAAGTCTAAATGAAAGAGAAATACTATTAGAAAAGGCAAAAGAGTTATCCCTGACATCACTTTAATAAATAGACGAGCCATGCCTCTTATTTCTATGATTTCGTTTCTCTAAAGCTAACTTTTGCTTCATTTCTTAAAACCGAACAAAAGGCAATAAAAAAGCCATAGAGCACTGTACCCTATGGTCTTAAAAAAGTCTGCTTAATCTCTATCCTCAAAACTTCCGTCATTTGGTTCAAGACCTAGATGAATCAAAGCATATTTAGCTACATTTTGCTCAGCATGTTTTTTACTCTTGCCACTGGCAGGACCATAGACTTTACCGCCTAGGGAAACAGTTACATAAAACACCTGCTCATGATCCGGTCCAGAGTGACCTACAGTATTATACTCAGGGACCTTTCCCTTCTTTTTCTGCCAATACTCTTGGAGCTTTGTTTTGTAATCTTTATAAGAGACGCGATTTCTTATTACCTTTTCAATTTGAAAAGGAATAAATGACAAGACATACTCTCTGGCGGCATCAAGGCCTTTATCAAGAAAGACAGCAGCAATTACAGCTTCCATGACATCAGCCTGAATTGCTTTCTTAGTCGCTCCTCCCTGAGATGCCTCACCCTTTCCGATCAATATGTATTTCTCGAAATGTTTCTGACGTGCAATCTCAGAAAGAGAGTCTTCACTTACAACTACAGCCTTGATCTTTGTAAAGTCACCCTCATGATACTCTGCATAGTAGTTCTCAAACAAATACTCTGCAGTGATCATATCGAGGATAGAATCTCCAAGAAACTCAAGACGTTCATAACTGTCCGACTCTCCTTTGCATTCATTTGCATAGGAGGTATGAGTAAACGCAAGATTAAGGAGTCTTAGATTATCTATCTCCAAATTATTATCTTTAATGAAACAAACAAGCTCCCTTTCTCGTTCTTGCGAGATAGAGGGAGCCTTTATCTGAGTAAGCGACAACTTAGTTTAGTTCCTTCATCAGATACTTGACAGCATCACCGACTGTTTCGAAGCTGTTTGCTTCATCATCAGAGATAGATACGCCTGTCTCTTCTTCAAGTGCATAAACAAGCTCATATGTATCGAGACTGTCAGCACCGAGATCCTTACGGAAAGCTGCACTCATTGTAACCTTTGCAGGATCTACGCCAAGCTTCTCAACAACCAGGTCTCTAACCTTTCCGAAAACTTCATTCTCTGTCATTAGATTACTCCTCGTCCTTTACGATGACGGGCTTACCTGCATAGTAACCACATTTTGGGCATACACGATGTGTAGGGATAAGGTTACCACATGTCTGACATGGTACAAGTGTTGGTGCCTTGAGTTTCATGTTCTCAGCCTTTCTGCTAGCTGCTCTGGACTTAGATGTTTTATACTTAGGAGTTGCCATTTTAAACCTCTCTATTATTCAAATATTCAATCTGACAGTTTGAAATTCTACCAAAAGATAGATACATGGTCAACTGACCTCCCTTGGTGAGTACAAACCTTAGTGAATATAGCAAATTTTTAAGATGAAAAGCAATAGATTGAGAAAAGAGTTGTTCCAAGAGAAGAGTTTAGATAGAATCAGAGGGATGAAAATACTTAGGAAAGTCTTTCTTCTTCCTGTTTATTTCTATAGAGCTGTCATAAGCCCCATGAAAGGAGGGGCATGTTGCGGTTACACTCCAACCTGCTCAGCTTACTTTATTGAAGCGGTAGATAAGCATGGAATAATAAAAGGCGCCATTTTGGGGACTGTCAGGATCCTCAGATGCAGACCATCTTTTTTTGGAGGATATGATCCAGTCCCCGACGAGTTTTCCTTTAAAGGAATAAAAAATCAATGGAAAGCCAGGAAAAAGCCAAAGGACTTCGACAACTCACTTCATCATCATAGCGCCGATAAATGAGAACAATACTTCCATTGCGTTATCATTGTATCCGCCTTCCGGGATTATCAAGTCTGCATATGCTTTACTTGGCTCAATGAAGTTGTAGTGTCCGGGACGTACCACATTTGTGTACTGTTCGATGACTGACTCTACAGTTCTTCCTCTTTCAGCCACATCCCTCTTAAGTCTTCTGATAAACCTTATATCTGCTGGAGTATCTACATAGAGCTTCAGATCCAAGATATTCCTTACTCTCTCATCATAGAATACCATAAGACCGTCGATTACGATGATTGATGAAGGCTCAACTTTTATAAACTCTTCTTTCCTTGCATGGTGGACAAAATCATACTGAGGCATCATGCAGCTCTTGCCCTCTTTCAAATCAGCAAGGTTCTGAAGCATAAGATCCATATCGAAAGCATCAGGATGATCGAAGTTATATGCAGTGATATTATTGTTGTTAACAAATGTCGCACTCTTATAATAGTTGTCCATTTCAATAAGAACTGCATTTGGATATCTTTCCTTTATCCTTTTGACAACTGTGCTCTTGCCAGAGCCTGATCCACCTGTGATTCCGATAATCTTAGGCATGATTCACTCCTTAATGACCAACTTGTAGCTGGTAGTAGACTCATATATTTTATCTTTATCAGTATATTCTCTAGGAAAATCAGGACGGTTCGGAGAGTCGGGGAATCTTCCAGTCTCCAGCGCCAGTCCATCAAAAGGCTTAGAGTCTTTTCCTGACAAGAATTCTCCTGTATATACTTGTATTCCCGGCTCCGTGGTTCTGACAAAAAGCTGGGCAAGATTTCCTTCCGCCTTGACAATTGCATTATCTTCAAGGACCCAAGTATTGTCGTAGCATCCGTCCCTGCGGCATCCAATTGTTCTTTTTTTTCTAAAGTCAAAGTCAGTGCCTTCGACTTTTACTGGATTCTCTTCCAGTGGAATTAAAGAGGAGTCCACAGAAACATACTCTCTGCTCGGAATCTCCAGCTCTACATATTTGTCACCTCTGTCATCAAGAACAAAATATGCATGGTTAGTAATTGATATAGGGCACTTTTTCTTGGAAGTGCATCGATAGAAAATAGTCAGCACTCCATCTTCTGTCAAAAGATATGAGACTTGGACTTCGTGGTCTCCAGGAAAGCCACCACTTTCTTTTGCCATTAGCGATAATGTCACCATATTATCGCTGACGCCTTCAATATTCCATAACTTGTTTCCAAAGCAAGAAGATCCTGAGTGAAGAGAGTTTTCACCATCATTCTTTTCCAGCTTATAAACCTTGCCGTCTATTTCGAATTCAGCGTTCTTTATTCTATTGGCATATGGACCTACAGTCTTTCCCATGTATGTAGAGTCATCTAAATAATCCTCTGCACTTTTGTGGTATGTGACGTAGTTTTTATCTCTTGTTCCGAACCAAACTATAGTGGAACCGAAAGAAGATATGGCTGAGACGAACTTGCCGCTCTTAAGAACAGCAAGCTGCACCTTCTTACCGCTGATAGTTCCAAAGTCTATTAAATGTCCCATTAGCTGTCGTCCTCTGTCTTCAATACGGCAAGGAATGCAGACTGTGGTATCTCAACGTTACCTACCATCTTCATTCTCTTCTTTCCTTCTTTCTGCTTTTCCAAGAGTTTTCTCTTTCTTGAGATATCACCGCCATAACACTTGGCTGTAACATCCTTTCTATAAGCATTGACAGTTTCACGGGCAATAATCTGGCCACCGATAGCCGCCTGAATGGCAATCTTAAACTGTTGACGAGGAATCTCGCCCTTTAATCTCTCCACAATCTGCCTGCCTCTCGTCTGAGCGTTACCTCTATAGACAAGGCATGAAAGAGCATCCACAGGATCTCCGTTGACAAGTATCTCCATTCTCACCAGGTCTGTTCTTCTATTCTCTATTACGTTGTAATCGAAGGAAGCGTAACCACGGGAAATAGACTTCAATCTGTCATAGAAATCAAAGAGGACTTCAGAGAGAGGCATCTCATAAATAAGTTCCACTCTCTTTGTGTCCAGATAGTTCATCTGAGTCTGAACGCCTCTCTTTTCAAGGCATAGAGTGATGATGGGACCCACATACTCTGTAGGAGTAATGATATTTGCCTGGATATATGGCTCTTCCGCCCAATCGACTCTCATTGGATCAGGATATTCCAACGGGTTATCGATAAAGAGAGTCTCTCCATCCTTCATATGGACCGTATATCTTACTGAAGGAGAAGTGAATACAATAGAGAGATCAAACTCCCTCTCTATTCTTTCCTGAATAACCTCCAAGTGAAGCATACCCAAGAAACCACATCTGAAACCAAAACCAAGCGCAGCTGAAGAGTCCTTCTCATACATCAACGAAGCATCGTTCAACTTCAGTCTTTCTATTGCATCCTGCAACTCTTCGTAGTCATTTGAATCGACTGGATATATGGAAGAGAAGACTACAGGCTTTACCTCCTTAAATCCTGGGAGAGGCTCTGGAGCCATATTGTTTTTCAGAGTGACAGTATCTCCCACCCTTATATCGCTGATATTCTTGATTCCAGCGATAAAATATCCTACGTCTCCTGCTTCCAGCATAGGCTTGGAGATTAGATTAATCTGAAAGAGTCCAAGATCCTCCACTTTATAAGTGGCGTTTGAATGCATGAATACTATTTCATCTCCGACTCTTACTTTTCCATTAAATATTCTTGCGTGGACTATTACACCTCTATATGGATCATAATGGGAATCGAAGATAAGAGCCTTTAATGGTTCATCGTTCTTTCCCTCAGGAGCTGGAATATAGTTGACGATGGCTTCATATAACAGGTCTACGCCTTCTCCTGTCTTAGCAGAGACTTTCACTGCCATATCGGGATCAAGGCCAAGATCGTGGTCAATCTGATGGAGGCAGGAATCAATATCGGCTGAAGCCAGGTCAATCTTGTTTATTACAGGAATGATTTCAAGATTATGCTCCATTGCAAGATATAGATTGGCCAGAGTCTGAGCTTCTACACCTTGTGTTGCATCAATTAAAAGCAATGCGCCTTCACAAGAGGAGATTGCTCTTGATACTTCATATGTAAAGTCAACATGCCCCGGAGTGTCTACGAGATTCAACTCATAGACCTCTCCGTCAGATGCTGTATAAGGCACAGTCACAGCCTGGCTCTTGATTGTTATTCCCCTCTCCCTCTCGATATCCATGTTATCTAGAATCTGGGATTCCATTGGGCCTCTAGCCTGCACTAACCTAGCTCTCTCGATAAACCTATCTGCA
>JALFCJ010000264.1 GCA_022771185.1 Spirochaetales bacterium
ATGAGAGTAGTGAAGTTTGGAAGGAAGTGTCACTGGAGAATCAAGTGGACGAGAATACTCCTCCTACATTTCTGTGGCATACTTATGAAGACACCATTGTCCCTGTAGAAAACTCTCTTCTTTATGCTTCTGCTTTAAGAAGGAATAAAATACCTTTTGAGCTACATATATTCCCCAACGGGGACCATGGGTTATCGTTATGCACAGAAGAGGGGGTGAGGACACGGAGTGTTTTCTCTCGTTCATATAACTGGATGGGTCTCAGTATCGACTGGATTACTCAACTCTTTGGACTATAATGGCAGTTAGTCCAGAAACTAGGTAGACAGTTTGTATTCTTACCTAGATACTACAGAAAAGGAGAAACAAAAATGAAATTGATAGTTGTTAAGGACTATGAGGCGATGAGCCGGAAGGGGGCCGACATCATTTCAGCCCTCCTTACTCTTAAAAGTGATGCTGTATTGGGATTAGCAACAGGAAGTACTCCTGTTGGAATGTATAAAGAACTGGCTAAGAGAAACGAGAAAGGTGAGATCAGCTTTAAAGATGTAACATCTGTAAACCTAGATGAATACTATCCTCTCTCTCCTGAGAATAATCAGTCATATCGTTATTTCATGAATGATAATCTCTTCAATCATATTGATATCGATAAGGAGAGGACTCATGTCCTCAATGGATTGGCAGAGGACCCAGAGAAGGAGTGTGCAGAGTATGAGAAGATGATAGATTCTCTCGGAGGCATTGATCTTCAGGTACTGGGAATCGGAAGAAACGGCCACATTGGATTCAATGAGCCAGGAGACTTCTTGTATCCATGCACTCATAAGACTTCCCTTACAGAGAGTACAATAGAAGCTAACAGCAGATTCTTCGATTCTATCGACGATGTACCTCGTTTCTCTCTTACAATGGGCATCGGAACAATTCTCAAGGCGAGAAGAATCATCGTCCTGGCTTCAGGTAAAGACAAGAAAGAGGCTGTACAGAAGATGCTTTCCAATACTATTGATACAAAGTGTCCTGCCACTTTGTTGTCACTGCATAGTGACGTGACAGTCATCGTTACAGAAGATTGTATCTAAAAAATATACACACTTTCACTTGGTAATGGCGGTTCTCAGAGCCGTCATTTTTTGTTAATTGTGTGTCTTTTTCTTTTTGTCATTGAAAAGTTTTGTGTCATAAAAATGTTTTCCTTCAATACTCGCTTGCAATTTGTTTTTTTAGGAATAAAAAAGAGACAAGAGGAAAACGTATGAACAAAAAGCTGATATTTTGTGTTGTATTGTCACTTTTGATTGTACTGTCTGGCTGTGCTTCTAAGAGCGCTGAGACAGAAGAAGCTAACGTAGAGATAGAGGCAAAAGCCACTTTTGATGCTATGCCTGAAGGCATGGAACCACCAAAGGGTATGACACCTCCAGAAGGGATGATGCCAAGAGAAGGTATGACTCCACCTGAAGGAATGAATGGGATGATGGCCTTTGGTGATAGAAACATGGGAAGTAATGGATATCTGTCACTTACTGATGATGTCTCTTTCTCTTCTACATTGGATTATGAGGAATATATCGGCGAATCAAACTTTGAGATAAACGAGGAAGAATACCAGAATTATCCGATTCTGTTAGGCACGGACGGCCTCGTGGGAACCACTATGATGTATACAAAGCTTGTTGTGGAAGTTGACGGAACAAACTTGAAGATAACAAACACATCAAGCGAGAAGTATAACATCATACTCTCCGGTTCATGGAATGGCGGAATAACAATAGAGAGCGATGAGAGTGACATAATGGTTACTCTTGCTGAATCTAGGATTACAGGTATTAATACTCCAGCTCTTATTTTGAAGGGCGGGAATACTACTTACATAAAGAGTATGGGCTCTTCCGTTATATCCGACACAGGAGACAATAAGAAGAAGGGTGCTCTCACCAGTGACGGTAATGTGGTGTTCTTCGGAGACGGAGAGATAACAGTCAACGGAGAGAAAAAGCATGGTTTTAAAGTCGATGGAGTGGTGGAGATCGAGGGCGGAACAGTAAGGATCAATATCGCTGAGACTGCAGAAGGAAACGGAATCAGCGCTGACGATGCATTCTTGATGAATGGGGGATACTTATATATCTTTGCTAAGGGAAATGTCTATGGTGAAGAAAGTAAGGGTATCAAGGTAAACGGCAGAGAGTCAGATAACCCAATGGGCTGGGTTGAGATCAACGGCGGATACATTGAGATTGAGAGTGTAGGCAAGGGTATTACTGCCGGCTTCGAAGCAGACGAGAACGGAGAGACTGAAGATACTTCCGATGACCCGGATCCTATCCTCACTATAAACGGAGGAGTAGTTAAGATCCGCTCTACAGGAACTCCATATGAAATAAGCGATGAAGAGAGCCTAAGCCCAGAGGGCTTGGAAGCAAAAGACAAGCTTTTCATCAACGGAGGAATAGTCGAAGTGTCTGCAACAGACGATGCTATTAATGC
This sequence comes from Spirochaetales bacterium, assembly GCA_022771185.1. Taxonomy (GTDB): domain Bacteria; phylum Spirochaetota; class Spirochaetia; order Sphaerochaetales; family Sphaerochaetaceae; genus Ornithospirochaeta. The sequence continues at coordinate 2,497 of JALFCJ010000264.1, forward strand.
AGGCTCTTCTATTGAAATAAACGGCGGGTACGTATTTGCTGTCTCTCGTGGAGACGACGGAATAGACAGTAACGGAACTATTGTCTTTAATGGAGGAACAGCGGTTATCATCGGAGCTGGCGGCATGGGACTCGGTATCGATTGTGATAGTGACAACAACATCAAGTATAATGGTGGCACTCTCATCGGCATCGGAGGTGGAAACAATGCTCCTGTAAGCGGCAATATGATCTCATTCTCTTTCGATATGTCTGGTTCCAGCTTTGTCCTCCAATCTGAAGAAGGAGACGTAATAGCTGCTTACACTCTTCCATCCTCAAAGACTCAGAATAATGTTGTAGTAATGAGTGAGAAGCTCGAAAAGGGAAAGACTTATAATGTAGTGGTAGACGCCGGTATTGAAAGCGATGGTGTTTTCAATGGCCTCTCACTTGGCGATACCAGTGTTTCAGGCGGCACGGTGACTTATAGTGAAGTGGCTTCTTCTATTGCTTCTGGATACCACTATTCCATGGGTAGAGGAATGAATGGTGGTGGAATGCCCTTTAATGGAGGCGAGAGACCAGAGAGACCATTTAGAAACAATTAAAAGAATGTGCAGTAGTGTGGGAAGACAAGCATTTGCCTTCCCCTTTTGATTTAAAAAGGCCATTTTTATGTGTTTTTGCTTCTTTATTGTCCTTATTCATTTTGACCTTTTTTGAACATAAGGTAGAATAGGCTCATGAAGTTTTTTTTTGCACTATTGTCATGCATATTGTTTATTTTCCCTGTTTTTGCTTCTGTGGATGCAAGATTCATAGAAAAAGAATCACCTATATATTCTGAAATAGATGCATTGTATGCTCTATCTTCCCTTGCTTCTCCCAATACTAATAGACCATGGACAGAGAGCCAAGCCAGGTTATATCTCTCAAAAATAGATTCCAATTCTTTAAGTGATGAAGGAAGAGCTATATATGAAAAAGCGAAGAGGGAGATAGAAGATGGTCTGAGATGGGAATATGAAGATGGCTTTTCCCTCTCCGGTGGCATTACATTTTCAAACGAGTTCTATTTCCATACTAATTCAGATTTCGATACTGAAGAAGAATGGGTGAGAAGTTGGAATGACAGAAAGCCTCTTATCCGGCTGTGGGGTGAAGTCTCTACCGGTGATATGTTCTATACAGCTGCAGATATTCTCTACAGATATGGTAGAGCCGCAATGGAGGATAATTATGGGCTATTGAAGGATGTAATGACATCTGACGGATATATAGGCTCCTACGAAATTACAGCTCCCGATAATACTCCTTATGTAATATCCTCAAAGTATTTCAGAGAGAAATACGCTTCAAACTTCTATACAAATACACAGAACTTCAGTTTTATTTGGCCTCGTCGTGCTGTATTCAGTTTCGGAGGAGAAAGATGGAACTTCTCTTTCTCTAGAGACAGGATGAAGCTGGGGAAAAGTCATATAGGTTCCCTTTTGGTGGATGACCATAGTGATTATGCAGATACCATAAGGACAACATTCTTCAATAAGTATTTTACTTATGATTGGATTCTCATGCCTCTTAATGTATTGACTTCTGACTCGGAAGATACAACGACAGAGGGAAGAATCTATATGATCCATACTCTTGATTTTAGGATTTTCGATAGAGTATCTCTTAAACTCAGCGAGAACGTCGTATGGAAATATAGTGTCTTTGATTTGGGCTATCTTAATCCGTCATTCTTTTTCCATAACTTAAACAATAGAAGCATGTTCAATGCTCTTGCTTACATTGAATTGAATATAGCACTTGCCAAGGGTGTAAATATCTATGGTCAATATGCCATGGATCAGGCGAGAGCTCCTCATGAGGGAAACGGACAGAGCGACGCATGGGGATTCAGTGTAGGAGGAGAATATACTTTCACCGCACTAAAAGGTGTATTCACTTTTTATTCGGAGTATCTACTTACTTCTCCTCTACTTTATCGTAGAGACGGCGTAGACTTTATAAAAGTTTCGAGATACTACCATCAGGGCTCAGATAACGATACTTATGGACACATTCCGTTCTTTGAATATATAGGATATAGGTATGGAGGAGATACAAATACACTCAAGACCGGAATAACTTACCTTAATCCTATATGGGGAGAGTGTGAAGCCTATATCCAGTTGATGGAACATGGAGACATGTCCATTTATAAGTCCCATAATATCAATGGAAAAAATAAGGATGAAGCAAATATCAAAGAATCCACTCCTACTGGAAAGGATGTTTTGAGGGCGATAATAATCTCTATAAAGGGCGAAGTCTCACTTTCCTCTCTTCTTTCTTGGCCAGGAATAAGCATGTATGGAGAGGCGGATTGGATAGGAGTTTCCACATTCAATAAAGAAAACAAGACATATAATGATTTCAAGACAGATTTCCAGCTTTCTCTTGGAGTAAGCATAGCAATATAAAGTGAGGAAAAATATGAAGAAAAAGATTTTAGTTTTTGCTCTTGTTCTGTTGTGTTCCCTTTCTCTATGGGCAGGAATAGACACAATATTATCAGTCAAGACCTATTTTACTGGGAACAATATTCCGCAGCCCGGTATTTCCTATGATGGAAATAAGTATGCGTGGGATAATGTAGAGGATCCAGCTTTTTGGAATAGTCTCGACAATGACTGGTGGATGAAGAGACAAGATTATTGGATGAATGCATATGATAAGACAAGTTTCCTGGATTTAGGACTTGAAGCTCATCTAGATAACTTCCTTCTTGTTACAAGAATGGACATTATGCAGGATGTGCTGGTGAATCTTGAGAATCCAGCATCACTGAACACCAATATTCCATTTATAGGCAATCTTATTGATTTGTCTCTTCCTCGTCTTGGTTTTATTGAGTGGAGTAGTGAAGGC
>JALFCJ010000272.1 GCA_022771185.1 Spirochaetales bacterium
TGTTCCATCCAACACTTCTTTTACACTAAAGAGAGAAAGTATAAATGGCTCATTGGACTCTGAATTTGCAGGTAAAGTCAGTGGAAATAAGACATTTATCGTTGGAAACGGAGAATATGACTGGGACATCGAGTCTGTAAACGGAGATGTAACAATAAGAGAAATATAGAGGATAGAATATGCCAAGAAAACCAAAATATACAAAAGAAGAGTTAATCGATACTGCTGTGGCCATTATAAGGGAAGAGGGTGAAGAGTCTCTCTCTGCAAGAAATCTTGTAAAGAGACTGGGGACAGCTCCTGCAACAATCTTTACTCACTTTAACTCAATGGATGCATTGGAAGAGGCTCTCACTGATAAAGTAAGAGAAATATACAATGTATATGTGAATAGAGGACTGGAAAAGAATCCTCCGTTTAAAGGTTTTGCAATCGAGCATGTGAAGTTCTCTTTAGAGGAACCAAATCTCTATACATTTCTTTTCTTGAAACCAAAGGCATCAGGAACACTAGATGACATTATGGATAGAGAAGGACATAGAGAAGTATTGGTAGAAGAAGCCATGAAAGTCTTCGGCTGTGATAAAGAGACAGCAGAAGAAGTGTTTGCGAACTTAGTCATATATATGTTCGGTTTGGCTTCAATGTGCTCCAAGGGACTATGTTCTTTTACAGAAGAGGAACTTGCAAAGAAGTTTGGCCTTGCTGCTGGCGGCTTCTTGTATGCTGTGAAAGAGAATCTTCCTTGGTATTCAGTTATTCCAGGTAAAGACGGGAAAAAGATAGAAGACTCCCCTTATCTTTCGGATAAATAAGTCTCTCTTAGGTACCCTATAATTATATCTAAAGCCTTCTCTTCCATTTCTTCGCTCATATCGCGAGTCTCTGGAAAATGGACAAAAAGAGAGGGCTCTTTTCTTGAATAAAGGGCTGTGTAATAGATGTTGTTGCATACATAGCGCCCAGGGTCTGTAGAAATGGATGCAGGTATTCCTGCGTTTTGAAGGCGTCTTTCAATCTCTACTATATCTATCTCTGTCTCAAGTCTCTCTTCCCCATCCTCTTCTATTTTATCTCCCTTATAGATCACTCCGTCATTGTCTGGAATGGAAGCTTTTCTTTCGTTCCAGGCAAACTTCTCTAGGGATATTTCCTTTCTTCCTGCCGAGAGCCCCATCATCAAAAGTACCTTGCCTTCAATTCTATTGGCGCATTCTGCACTTTTTGAGTAAGAGACAGGGACGACTTCTGCGTTTATATCGCTTATGTCTTTATACTTATTAACGAGAATCTCTGTAGGATTGAGAGAGTGGGTTGAAAATGCTGTGAAACCTGTCAATGCTATTTTGTCCATACCAGAATTATATCCATTGTGTTGTAGACCGAAAAGGATAAAGAACTGTATATTGTCAATGAGGGAAATATGACCAGTTACAAGCATAAGGTTCAATACTACGAAACAGATAAAATGGGGATCGTACACCACTCTAATTATATAAGGTGGATGGAAGAAGCTAGAGTTGATTTCCTTGAAAAGATTAGTTGGAGCTACGACCAGCTGGAAAAGGTTGGGCTTGTGTCTCCTGTGCTATCTCTAAATATTGATTACAGTCACCCCACTTATTTTAGTGACATGGTCTCAATTGATGTTGAGATCTTGGAATTAAAGATGTCAAAAATGAGAGTGGGATATAAAATGACAAATGAAGAGGGAGAAGTTGTGGCTAAGTGTGAAAGTAGTCATGGTTTCCTTCTCTCTTCAGGAAGGCCTGCTATTCTCAAAAGAGATTTTCCTGGCCTATATGAAGCGCTTTTGACTCATTTGAGCATTGAGAAGGAGTCTATATGAGACATGGATTTATAAAGGTAGCGTCCGCCTCTCCATCTTTAAAGGTGGGAAACCCTGATTATAATAAAGGCAGGATCATCGGTTTGATGAAAGAAGCGGATAAAGAGGGAGTAAAAGTCCTGGTTTTTCCTGAGCTTTCCATTACTGGTTATACTTGTGGAGACCTATTCTTTCAGAGTAGTTTGCTCTCTTCTTCCCAAGACGCTTTATTAGAAATAAAAGAAGCATCTAAGGAGTTGGATTTACTCTCTTTTGTAGGGTACCCTTTGAAGTATAACGGGAAACTTTACAATACACTTGCAGCAATCCAGCATGGATCTATTCTTGCTTTTTTTGCCAAGAGAAATCTTCCCACCTATGGAGAGTTCTATGAAGAGAGATGGTTCACTCCCTCCCCAAGCGAGAACATGATTATAGATTATAAGGGGGAAGATGTAGTCTTTGGCAGCAGAATCATCCTCACGTACTCCGATTCCCTGAAGATAAGTGCAGAGATATGTGAAGACCTTTGGGTACCTGATCCTCCGTCAACTCATCATGCAATAGCTGGAGCCACGCTTATAGTAAACGCTTCGGCTTCCGACGAGCTTATTGGAAAGAGCGAGTATAGAAAGAACCTTGTCTCAGGCCAGTCTGCAAGAATAATCGGCGCTTATATCTATAGCGATGCATCAGAGGGTGAATCAACTACAGATATGGTGTTTACAGGAAGCAATGTCATTGCCGAGAACGGTACAATACTAAAAGCCGTAGATTATAGCCTCGACCAGCTTATTGCAAGTGAGATAGATACAGAAAAACTGGAAAGGGAAAGGTATGTAAGAAATACATTCCCTATATCTGAAGAGGGATATGCCTATATCGATCTCTCTTTTAATGAGTGCGAAACGAAACTCACTAGATTTATAGACCCGCACCCATTTGTTCCTGAGGATGAAGAAAAGAGAAAGGAGAGGTGTGACAAGATCCTTACTCTCCAGGCTCTTGGACTGAAGAAAAGACTCCAGCATACAAGAAGTAAGAAAGTCATAGTGGGGCTCTCAGGGGGACTGGACAGTACTCTGGCACTCCTTGTTGCCGTCAAAGCCTTCGATATGCTTTCTTTAGACAGAAAGGGCATCATCGCAATCACTATGCCTTGTTTCGGTACTACAAAAAGAACCAGAAGCAACGCTGAGCTATTGGCCCTTTCCTTGGGTGTAGATTTCAGAACTATAGATATAACAGAGAGTGTAAAAGCCCACTTTAAAGATATAGGTCAGAGCCTGGATGACTACAGTGTCACTTATGAAAACGGCCAGGCAAGAGAGAGGACCCAGGTTTTGATGGATACGTCAAACAAAGAAGGAGCTTTGGTAATAGGAACCGGAGACTTGTCGGAACTTGCTCTCGGATGGGCTACATATAATGGTGACCATATGTCTATGTATGGAGTGAACGCAGGAGTACCGAAGACACTTGTCAGATACCTTGTGAAGTATGTTTCCGAGACTACAGACAACGAAGTAGAGTCAAAAGTTCTTTTTGACATCCTCTCGACTCCTGTATCTCCTGAGCTTCTTCCTGCGAAAGATGGTGAGATAAGCCAAGTCACAGAGGATATTGTAGGGCCATATGAACTCCATGATTTCTTCCTCTACTATATCGTCAGGCTCTCTTTCTCTCCAAGCAAAGTCTATCGTCTGGCGCTTATTGCTTTTGATGGTGTCTTTGACAGCGAGATTATTTATAAGTGGTTGAGGACTTTTATCAGGAGATTCTTCTCCCAGCAGTTTAAGCGTTCCTGTCTACCAGACGGTCCTAAGATCGGAACTATAACTCTTTCTCCTCGCTCAGATTGGAGAATGCCATCTGATGCCGACTCGGAAATATGGCTGAAAGAGTTGGATGAAGAATATAAACTACACATAAAATAGACAAAGTGTACGTTGATATTGTAACCAAGACGCCCTAGGATTGTTATATTGGTTAGGGCGTTGTTACTATTGCCCAGGGATAATGAGTAAAATGAAGAAAAAAATAATACTGGCACTTCTTTTCGTGCTGATTCCAGCTTCAATTTTTGCTTCCGTGCTTCAGATGGGGGGATCTGTATCATGGGGGACACCGATTTATGGCGAGAGAGAGAAACCATTTGAGTTCAGCAACATTGATTTCAGAAGTTATGATGTAGGACTTGATGTCAGATTAAATATTCCTAGATTCCAGCTTCAGGGCGAAGTAAGGGGAGCTTTCTCCAGCGATCTTCTACTGGATAGTTATGGATACAATCTTGCTACATCTATGCGTTTTGACATCTTCTTTTTGGATTTGACTCTCGGTGCAGGAATAAATATAAGCGTAGACAAGGATCCCGTTACAAAGGATTGGTGTTATAACGGACAGAGCGGCAAGACTGCATCTGATGTATTTTCTACAGCAGAGCTTTACTATAGGGCAGGCTTGGGGATAGATTTCGGAAAAATGTCATTGGAAATGCAGGCTACTGTGCCTACAGGAGCCAATTGGGCCAATATGAACCAAGAAAGAATGCAGTCTGTATTCGGCACCATCGGGCCTAAGTTCGAGAGGATGCGATTATCCATCGGTCTGACGGCAAATTTCTTCTAATGGAGAGTTCCGGTCAAATGACCGGTTCTTTTTTCCCCTTTTCTGGGTTATTAT
>JALFCJ010000273.1 GCA_022771185.1 Spirochaetales bacterium
CAACCACACAGCTCCATTTGGAGAGATCAACGTATGTGGCGAACTTTGGACAACAAGAACTACTAGCCATATTCCAATCAAGGAAGTAGCTGATGCTCTTTCTGTAGAGAAGATCTTGAGAGCTATCACTCTTGCTGACGTCTCTCTCAGAAACAGCGGTGTAAAAGAACCACGCCTTGCTCTCTGTGCTCTTAACCCACACGCTGGTGAGAATGGTCTTTGCGGTAGAGAAGAGATCGATATCATCACTCCGGCTATCGAAGAGGCGAAGAAAAGAGGTATCAACGCTTCAGGTCCTTATCCATCAGATATTACATTCATCAAGGCTTTCAGAGGCGATTTCGATGCAGTTGTAACAATGTACCATGACCAAGGACAGATTGCACTTAAGCTCAAAGGCTTTGATCAGGGAATCACAATTGCCGGTGGTCTTCCTTGTCCAATCGTAACATGTGCCCATGGAACAGCATATGACATTGCCGGAAAGGGAATTGTAAAGACTAGCGCTTTTGAAAACGCTGTAAAGATGTGCTCCAGAATGGCAAGACACCTTAAGGGAGAAGAGTAATATGAAATTTGACGATAAAAAGAACGTCAAGATTCCAAGTAAAATTCTGGTTCCAATTGTTACATTGGCAGTAGGAGTTTTATTTGCTGTGATCTCTTTCGGTCAGTATGGATTCTGGGACAGCAACGCAATGAAACCGACAAAGGGATTCTTCCCTGGAATCATATCGGTTGCTCTCATCGCTCTGTCTGTCTTGGCCTTCATTAATGGCCTAAAGAGCCCAAATGCAGAGTTTAAGCTCATCAACTGGTATGTTCCTGCCGCTGTTTTACTCATAATTGGCGCAACATACGTTATCGGGATGATTCCTTCTCTCCTGATATTTGTCTTCTTGTGGCTCAATGTTTATGAGAAACAGAGCTGGGTTACAACACTTGTTTCACTGGCTATCGTAGCATTCATAGTTATCGGATGCTTCAGAATCTGGCTGGATATTCAGTTCCCTATCGGATTCATTGGTGAATTGATCTTCGGTTAAAGGAGTAGAATAGTATGGATAATTTTGCACTTCTATTTCATGGTTTCCAGGTAGTATTCACACTCCAGAATATCGGAGCATGTCTCTTGGGAGCTTTCTTGGGACTTATTGTAGGCGCTATGCCTGGAATCGGAAGTCTTGCAGGTGTTGCTCTTCTTCTTCCTCTCACATATAAGTTCAACCCGACGACAGCCATTGTTCTCTTAGGCGCCCTATATTATTCAAACATGTATGGTGGAGCATTCTCAGCTATCCTCTTGAATATCCCCGGTGACAGCCCTGCTGTTATGACAGCTCTAGACGGTTACCCAATGGCAACTGTAAGAAAAAGACCTGGACAAGCACTCTTTACAGCAAACCTCGCTTCTTGTGTAGGTGGAACCATCGGTATGCTTATCTTGGCTTTCTTGGGCCCTGCACTAGCTGACGCTGGTCTCCACTTCGGACCTGCTGAAATGACAATCCTTCTTCTTGTGGCTATGACAAGTATCGGATGGCTTGTTGGATCTAACCCTACAAACGGTGTTGTCCTGACTCTTCTTGGTATCCTCATTGCATCTATCGGTATGGACTTGCAGTCTGGTTCACCTAGATTCAACTTCGGCAACGTATACCTTCTTGGTGGAGTAAAGTTCATTCCATTCGTCATCGGTACTGTAGGTTTTGCACAGGTCATGAAGCTGATGGACGAGAAGGATGAGAAGGCAAAGGAAAGCGGCATTACAGAGCGTCTAACAATCCGTGGAAGCTTATTGAGCCTACATGATGTAAAGAGAATTCTTCCTCCAGCTATCAGATCTGGTATTCTTGGAACCTTTGTAGGTGTTCTTCCAGGTGCTGGTGCAACCACAGGTGCATTCCTTGGTTACGCTGTACAGAGAGCGTTCAAGAACGAGGAACCACTAGGAACAGGTGCTATGGAAGGTATCGCTGCTTGTGAAGCTGCAAACAACGCAGCTGCTGCAGGTGCATTTGCTCCTCTCTTGGCTCTAGGTATTCCAGGTAGTGGAACTGGTGCTGTTCTTCTTGGTGGTCTTATGATGTGGGGTCTCAACCCTGGTCCACTCTTGTTCCAGAACGAACCAGACTTCGCTTGGGGACTTATCGCTTCTCTCTTTATTGCAAATATCTTCGCTCTTATGATTGCACTTGGTGTCATTCCAATGCTTCTGAAGATTCTTGCAGTTCCAGTAAAAGTCTTGATTCCTATCATTACAGTCGTATGTATTGTTGGTTCTTACTCCGACACATACTCATTCTATGGCGTAATCATAATGCTTATCAGTGGTGTCTGCGGCTACTTGTTTGAGAAGAGCGGATACTCAACGGCACCGATGTTACTGTCATTCGTATTGGCACCGCTTTTGGAAGATAATATGAGAAAGGCCTTCGTCATCTCTGGCGGAAGTACATCAAAAGTATTCTTTAACTCTGCCATCTCAACAGTTCTTACAATTGTCTTCTGTGTTCTGATCCTTACTCCAGTAATCCGCGCAATACTGAAGAAAACCGGAATTCTGAAGGGCAAGAAAACAAAATAAAAACAACCAAAAAGGAGAATAAAAAATGAAAAAGTTCGCAGCTATCGTACTCGCAGCACTTGTTGCAGTTGCACTTTTCGCAAACGGCTCCACAGAAGAAGCTTCTAGTGGATTCACACCAGAGAAAGACGTCTCTTGGGTCTGCACAAGTAAGCCAGGCGGAGGAAGTGATATCTTCACAACTCAGATCAAGGATGCTATGAAGGCTAACGGAATCACAAACGCAAACATCGTTACTGATTACATCACTGATGGTAGCGGCGAAGTTGGAAGACTTCAGGTTTCTACAACAAACAAGGCAAAGGCTGACTACACACTTTTGACATTCAACAGCGGCGACTTGATGCCAATGGTCAAGAATACAGACAACAGAGTCGAGAACTTCAGACCTCTTGCCATCATGGCTGTAGACAAGCAGCTCCTCTTCATCGGTGAGCAGTCAAAATACTCATCATGGCAGGAAGTAATGGATGCTCTTAAGAATGGTCAGAAGATCGTCATCGCAGGAAGTAAGGGCGACGATATCGAGACATATAACAAGCTCATTGCAGAACTTGGTGTTCCAGAGTCTCAGCTTTCTTATATTGCCAACGATGCTACATCCGGCGCCATCACATCTCTCCTCGGTGGCCATGTCGACCTCTGTATGTCAAAGCCAGCAGCTGCATCCCAGTATGTTGAAGCAGGAAAGATGAAGCCGATCCTTGCTCTCAGCAACAATAGATTCTCTTCCGAGCTTCTCAAGGATGCTCCTACACTCTCAGAGTTCGGACACAACAATGTTGAAGTTCCTGTATGGAGAGGCGTAACAGCTCCTAAGGCTATGAGCGACAGCGCATATGCTTACTGGGCAGATTGTCTCAAGAAGGTAAGCGAAACAGCTGAATTCAAGGCTTATCTCTCAAAGAACGGTCTTGAGCCAATGTATCTCTTCGGTGCAGATGCAGAAGCTTATATGCTTGACTATCAGAAGACATATCTCGCTTCCATCGGCAAGTAAGAAATATTTAGCTTTTCTGGGGGGCGATTTGCCCCCCATAATAA
>JALFCJ010000293.1 GCA_022771185.1 Spirochaetales bacterium
AGGGCCGAAGATGTTCCTGATAGTTATAATAACTTGATTGTTGACGTGGGCTGTGAAGTCGAGTATCCAGTCTTTAAAAACCTTGGAATGACTAGACTTTCATATCAGATGAAGGCATATGAAGAAGGAAAGATCGTATACAAGGAAGAAGAATTGGCTCAAGCGGGAAGAGTAAAGGCTTTCTATGACCCTGATAGACCTTGGGAGTTTGAGCATACATTTAACCTTGCCCAAGAGATTAATGATTTTATTTCTTTTGACATAACATGGCATATCGGAAGATTTATGGCAAATATGTATTACTCCACAAGGACAAGTTATGTATCTATTGGTGCAAGACTCAACTATGATGGAGGTGTTACACTTTTCGATACAAGAAAGTAACTTAGGATTTTTCTAATTGACGAAAAAAAAGGTAGAGCCTCAAAAACTGGAGTTCTACCTTTTTGTCATTGAATATGCTTTTTTTATTTTGTCTTTGCTTTCTTAAGAGAAACGATCAATAGGATAAAACCTACACCCAAAAGTATGTGCCCGATTCCTGCGATACCAGATATAGATGCATTGAGGCCTTTGGAGAGAGGTGTCCCTAAAACTTGTAATGTTCCTCTGATAAGCATCATCAATACAGTAAGCGGAAGACCGATGTTATATATTCTCATAAATAGAGCGAAGGTCTTATCCTTCTCAAGGTCCAATCTATCAGAGAAAAGAGCTACGATCAAAAATAACATCGTTCCCAGTATCAAGAAGTGTGGGTGGGCTTTGGAAAGGGTCGTTATACCTGTAAAGCCCATGATCTTTGTGAACTCTCTGAAGTAGACTCCACACACTAGCCCCATGACTCCATAAGAAAGAGAGTAGTTAAGATACTTTTTCATTTTGTATTCCTCCTTTGGGCATTAAACCCTATTAATACTGTCCATACATAGGCCAATGTCTTTGGAATCATGAGCATTCCGACGCTAGGGTATTTATCAGCAAACAATACTACCGGAATATAGAAAGCGAAGCTTAATACGACAGTAAGGTAGAGATATTTGAAGTCTTTATCATTGTTTCTCTTCGCTTCTATGTAGAATAGATAGATGATCAGTATTCCAAATAATAAGAAAGGTATATTTCTGATTATTCCCCAGGAAATAGGTGGGTTTTCACCCGTCCAATTATTCTGAGGCATCAGGCACAACACGATTCTCAGTATAGCGAGACACCAAACAGTAAGGGTTATACACTTTCTTTCCTTTTTATATCGAAGGCACCATACATAATAGAGAAGCACATAGAAAAATGTCATAGTAATGGAAGTAATCAACTTTCCTGTGCCAAGTGCTACTCTGTAGTTCTCCAATCCTGTAGTACAGAGCGCTATGGCTCTTGGAACAAGATGGAAAGCATCTCCTGATCCAAGTACGATGGCCATGAGACCAAATAGAAGATATTGCTTTTCTCCCTTGGCTTTCTTCACCATCAGGATGCCGATAGTGATAACAGATACAAGATAAACTACATCGAATGCAGTTTCAAAAATTGCCCTCATATTAACTCCTTATATAGCTTAAGACTAAAGTCTTTAGTATTTCTGGTTCTTCTTTTTTCAGAGCAGATAAGATTATGTTGCTCAAAATAAACTCTGAGAATTTGTCTTCATCCATGGTTTCTTTTATTTTTGCTCTTAGATAATTATCCATGGAGGAGGTGAGATACTCCCTTAATTCACTTTGAGCTTCTCCCATCTCTTTTTTTCCTTCATCGTTCCCCTTTAAAAATTTAGCGTGGGCAGAGAGGAAACCTGAGTAGTTGCTGTCTACAGATAGGATAGCGTCATATACAGTGGAGACTGCAGAGATAAAGTCCTTTTCTTCTTCCAGTTTTTCAATGGCTTCTTTCCATATGGAGGAGATTGTAGAGAGGATAAGGACATCTTTGTTTGGAAAGTAGTTGTAAAGTGTTCCTAGAGCTATATTTGAGGCTCTTGCTATCTCGCGCATTCCAATACTCTCCAATCCCTTGTCCTTTGCTTCTCTTTTTGCCGCTTCAAGGATTTCATCCTTTGTCGTAACTGAATTCATCATAACATGAACAATGTTCATTTTGAAATAAAATGTCAAGAGGTCTACTCCAATAGTAATTGAATAGATTGTTTTGAGAGTGAAATTTTTAAATTATTTAAAAAAACACTTTGATTCTTATTTCTACTTCCCTATAATCAATCAAGAGGCAAAGAAATGTCAGAAATAAAAGGAAACAATCTTCCGAGAATTAAAGTAACCAACCAGGCTCTAATTCGTGAAGCCGTATATAAGTTCGGCCCTATTTCCCGTTTGGATATTTCTAAACGCCTTGATCTTACCTTTCCCACCATTACCACAAATATTTCTTTAATGTTGGAAGATGGGCTACTTGTAGAAAAAGGTGATGACTCTGTTTCTTCTGCCACCAGAGGAAGAAAAACTATGCTTGTAGACATAAATCCTAAGTCCAGGTTGTTTATGGGGGTGGAGATGAGACGACATGCCTCTTATGCTTTGATTGTGGATTTGAAGGGAAACATAATAGCAAAGAAAAGCTTAAAGAGTTTCAATGACGACTATGACGGTTCTTTGAAGGAAGCTTGTAATCTTGCACTCTCTTTACTAAATGAGAGTGGAATGACATGGAGTGATATTACAGGCTTGGGATTCTGTCTTCCTGGTATTGTAGACTCAAAGAAAGGAGTATTGGAGATACACCCTCGTTTCAAGTGGAAGAATAGAAATACTAAGGAAGATGTAAAAAAGGCTACAGGATATGATGGCCTCATCTCAATCGTCAACAACACTTGTGCAAGAGTATATGGATCAAGCTTGTTCAATAGCTCTGTATTTAAGGGAGCCGACCATGCTGCATACATGTATGTAGGAACAGGTATCAAGTGTCCTTTGGTGTTCTCTCTTAGAAATCACTTTGGGACTATTGTTGGTGAAGGAGAGGTGGGACATATGGTTGTAAACCCATCAGGTCCGGAGTGTGAATGTGGAAACCATGGTTGTTTGGAGTCATATTCAAGCGAGAACGCAATACTGAGGGAAGCAAGAAAGGCTGTGAGCGAGAATAAGAGTCCACTCCTTTCTTCTATTTCTTCAACCCGCGAGTTGGAGATAGGCGATATTCTCTCTGGTATGGACCAAGGTGATGAAGAGTGTATAAGAATGGTAACAAATGCTTTGGAGTATTTGTCACTGGCCATAGCCAACGTAAATAACTTCGTCAAACCTGACTGTGTCGTCGTTGAGTGTCGACTATTTGAAAGAGAAGAGAACAAAGCGATATTTGAGAGTGCATTGAAGAGGAATCTCTCTTGGAATTCTATTCTTGATTACAATCTCTCCTATGTAAAGAGCGATGAGTTTAACGGTGCACTGGGATCATCTGCCGCAGCCATAAGAGATAATCTTCAACTTTTCATGGAATAGAAAACACCATTTCCACATATAAAGGAGTACCAAAAGTAATAGAATCATTCTGGAGGTGAGACTTTTGTCTTTTTTGAAGAAAGCATTCAATTTCATTCTTGATCTATTGATTTTGGGATTTTCAGCTTTTGTAGCTTCCCTTGCTTTTCCCTCAAAGTACATTGAGAACGGGGTTCCTTTCCTTGCCTTTTTCTATCTTATTCCAGTCTTCTATGTAATATGGAGAAGTAAATGGAGTACTGTTTGGCTCTATGGTGCTTTTTATGGCTTTTTGTTTTACCTCTTCTATAACTACTGGCTTGAGACATTCCATCCCCTGGCAATATTAATTGCTCCAATACTTGAGTGTGTGCAATATGCACTTTTATTTATGTGTATCAAACTCTCAAAGACACTCTTAAAGCGTCATTATTGTCTTTTGGCTACATTACTTTATTCAGCATATCTATATCTTACACAGCAGGGATTCCTTGCTTATCCTTATGGCAATATTGCATCTGCACTTTATTCTTATACTTCACTTATCCAGATAG
The DNA here is from genome assembly GCA_022771185.1 of Spirochaetales bacterium. Taxonomy (GTDB): domain Bacteria; phylum Spirochaetota; class Spirochaetia; order Sphaerochaetales; family Sphaerochaetaceae; genus Ornithospirochaeta. Next base: position 3,989 of record JALFCJ010000293.1, read on the forward strand.
TAAGTGTCACTGGAATATGGGGGCTGGACTTGATCGTTGTTCTTCCTCAGGTAATCGTGTCAGAGTGTCTCTATGAGAAAGAGTGGAGAAGAAATAAGTGGGATCTTCTTATTTCTCTCCTCATTCTCGCTTCCACTTGGATAGGCGGCTCCTTTGTAAAGAAAAAGTGGGAGAATAAAGAAAGTGACAGGGTAATGAGAATTGCAGCCATTCAGCACTCTGCAGATACTTGGCAAGGTGGTTACAGAACATATAAAGAAAACTTCGAGAACCTGAAAATGCTGACGATGGAAGCTATGGAAGAAAATCCTGATATGGTTGTCTGGTCTGAAACAGCTTTTGTCCCATCGGTGGCTTGGCATAGTGCCTATCCCAATAATGTGGCCACATCAAAGCTCTGTAATGATTTCGTCTCCTTTGGCTCCAATCTTGGAGTACCGCTCGTTACAGGAAACCCTGAGGGTGTAATAAAAGACAAAGAGCTTGCCCCTATTCTTGAGAGTGGTGAATGGAACTGGAAGACATATAACACAGTAATACTCTTCTCTGATGGCGGAATACAAGGAATATATAGAAAACAGCATCTTGTGCCTTTTACAGAGTATTTTCCATATGAAAAAGAGCTCCCTTGGCTCTATAATCTTCTTCTTGCCAATGATTATAAATGGTGGGAAGTGGGTGAGGAAGCTACAGTCTTTGAGTATGACGGAGTCAAGTTCTCAACTCCTATTTGCTTTGAAGATACCTTCGGATATTTAAATGCAGAGTTTGTATCTAAAGGGGCCCAGATGCTTCTTAACCTCTCTAATGACTTCTGGTCAATGTCAGTACAGGCAGAGTTGCAGCACTATCAACTGGCTGTGTTCAGGGCAGTGGAAAATAGAGTTCCGCTACTTCGCAGTACTAATAGTGGTATTACTTGTCTTGTACTTCCTGATGGCTCAACACAAGGAAAACTGGATACCTTCACACAAGCTTGGGGTATATATGATTTGCCTATATATAATGATAAGACCCTGACTTTCTATACTCGGCATCCGGATCTATTTGGAAAGATGTATGTAGTCCTATCAATTTCGGCTGTAGTGTTAATCGCTATATATGATATTTCTCGAGTAGTCTTGGAAAAGAGAAGAAAGAAGAGAATGGAAGAGGAAAGGCTCTCCACACTCTTTGTCTCTATGGATGAAAAGGTTGAGTGTTAAGTGCCTTGGATGATAAAATCAGGCATGGCTGAAAAACTATGGGAGACACTGGAGAGTATTCTTATTGAAGACAAGAAAGGATTCATCAGTGTAACTGGTGGGGGAGGAAAGACTACATTTCTCGTTTCTTTTTCCTCATTTTTAAAGAGTAAAGGATACTCTGTGCTTATTACGACAAGCACAAAGCTTGCTTCTCCCTATTCCTTTAATTATAACACTGACAGAGTCTTTCTCTCTCCTCAGATCATCTCCTATTGGCCGCGTAGGGGAGAGAGCGTCTTCTATGGAAGATATGATGAAGCGATAGGTAAAACTATTGCACCCTCGGAATCTATAGTCTCTTTATTGTATGAAAGATATGACGTGGTAATAGTGGAGGCGGATGGTTCAAGGCGATTGCCGCTAAAGATTCACACAGAGAGAGATCCTGTAATATGGAGTCCTACTTCATCCGTTGTATCTATCTCAGGCCTTTGGTCATATGGAAAGAGAGTTGAAGATAGTGTTTTCGGAGAAGAGAGAAAAGGCCTTTATGTAGATAAATCTTATTTAGATTATCTTACTTCAACGCCACGGGGTATGATGAAAGGTATGAGGAAAGACACGAAGAATGTTTTTTTGTTTAATGGGGGAGACGAAGTGGGAGAAGATGTGAGAGAGAAAATAAAGAGCATCAAGCTTCCGCTCCTAGCCAAAGGCTTTATCGTCTCTCTCAATGAGGATAGAATCTATGAGTCTCTTTAAAGAGTGTAGCTACTGGGAGGCTAACAATATCCCATTTGCTTTGGTCACTATTATTTCTTCTTCAGGTACAGTAAGTAGAAAGGAAGGAAGAATGGCTGTGTCTAAAGATGGAAAGTGCGTTGGAACTATTGGTGGCGGGGCGCAGGAAGCGGAAGCCAAGGCCTTTGCCCTTAAAGCAATAGAAAGTGGCAAGAATAGCGTAGAGAGAATAAAAGTCAGAGATAAAGGAGAGATAAGTGTCATGATAGATGTTCCCGTTAAAGATAGATCTGTAGTAATCCTTGGTGCCGGACACGTAGGGAAGGCTCTTTATGATCTGTTTTATTCATTGAAGTGGCATGTAACTGTCATTGATCCAAGAAAAGAGCTCAACACAGAAGAGTCGTATCCATTTGCACTACGTATTGTGGATGAATACAAACTAGGCTTAGAAAAAGCCCCTATTGATGATAACACCGCTCTTATCTCTACAGTTCCTGAGATAAATGAAGATATCCTTCCCTTTGCTCTCGATTCCAGGACTTTCTATATAGGACTCTTATCTTCAAGAAAGAGAGTTTGGAGTAACGATGAGAGAGTCTATAGCCCTATGGGTATAGATTTGGGAGAAGAGACTCCTGAAGAGATAGCTCTTTCTGCTGCCAGTGAAATTCTTGCACGTTTTAACAATAGGTCTCTTCTTCCTCACTCTGAGTGGAGAAGAAGATTGGTTGTAGTAAGGGGGGCAGGTGATTTGGCAACTGGTACAATAATACGCCTCCATAACGCAGGATATAACTGTATTGCACTTGAAATACCTAACCCTACAGTAATAAGACGAACTGTATCTTTTGCCGACGTTGTCTATGAAAGCTCAAAGACAGTAGAGGGCGTGGAGTGCAAGTTGGCTAAAGATATTGATGAGGCTTTGGATATTCTAAAAACCGGCTCAGTTCCTCTTTTGATAGATCC
>JALFCJ010000043.1 GCA_022771185.1 Spirochaetales bacterium
CTACAGGAGCCAATTGGGCGAATATGAACCAGGAAAGAATGCAGTCTGTATTCGGCACCATAGGCCCAAAGTTCGAGAGAATGCGAGTGTCTATCGGTCTGACGGCAAATTTCTTCTAATGGAGGGTTCCGGTCAAATGACCGGTTCTTTTTTCCCCTGTTCTAGGTTAGTATGTGATAGGAGACAGTTATGGCGAAAAAGAATCTCAGCCTCTTGAAAGGCTCTTTTACAGTAATTATTCTTGCACTTCTTATATATGTAATAATATTCTTCTTTTTCCCTGATGTTTCTCTGAAGTATTTCGGAGATGCATTTGATAAAGAGAAGGCCCTTGAAAACTCCATTGTAGCTTTAGTTTATAACGTAGATTACATGAGTGAAGAAGAAAAAGCTGTCTTTGAAGACTATCTCTCTTCAAAAGAAGGAAAAGAGATGCTGAAATCAATAAGCAGTGCGGCATCAAAGGGTGTGGAGACTACAAAAGAGTTGGTTGATTCTCCTGAGTTCCAGCGTCTTTCCTCCGCTGTAAAAGATGTACTCTCTCCAGAGAGTCTTTCAAAGCTGATGGAAGAGGCGGCGGAGTCTGCCGAGAATCTATACTCTTGGTATAAAAAATGAGAATAACAATGTTGGGTACAGGAACCAGCTGCGGTGTTCCTTTTATCGGCTGTCACTGTCCCGTATGTCTCTCCAAAGATCCTAAAGACAAGCGTTGGCGCTCTTCCATTCTTATTGAGAAGGGAGAGACCAAAGTCGTAATTGATACCGGTTATGAGTTCAGGCTCCAGTGTCTGAGAGCTGGAATCGAGAGGCTGGACGGCGTCTTATATACCCATACCCACCCCGACCACTTGGCGGGGCTGGATGATCTGAGAGCTTTCTATAGGGAAGGAAAGAGTATCGATGTATGGGGAAGCGATAAGAATATTGAAAGAATAAAAAATATATTTCCTTATGCTTTCAAGCCATTTTCTTGTGATGGCCTACCTCATCTTTCCCCTTACTATGCTCTCTCTGGCATTCCCTTTAGGGTGGGAGAGATAGAGTTTATTCCTTTTTCTATGATTCATGGATGTAGAGAGGCTACAGGCTACAGGTTTGGAAAGTGTGCTTATGTGACAGATGTCTCTGACCTGAGGGAAGAGGAGAATATAAAGTATCTTCTAGGCTTGGATGTTCTTATAATCGATGGATTAATGGAAAACAGTCATCCTTCCCACTTGTCATTTGGAGAAGCCGCAGAAATAGGAAAAAAGTGTGGTGCGAAGAAAGTATACTTTACTCATATAAGCCACACTATGAAACATGAGGATATATTAGAGAAATATAAAGGCATTGCAGAGCCCTCATATGATACAATGACATTGGAGGTGGATGATGAATGACTCTCTTTTTAGTGATGCTGATCTTGACCCTGAATTGATGGAGATTGAAAGAAAGAAGAAAGAAAGGGAAAGGATTGCCAAAGAAGAACAGAGATTAGAAGAGAAGAAAAAGGAAGAAGAGAAGAAAGCTTCCATCACTTATGATAAGACACTCTATGTTCTCGATGGATATTCAATCATATATAGAAACTATTTTGCCCATATTAAAAAGCCTATCTTCGATAAGAAGGGGAACAATATCAGTGCATACTATGGATTCTTCCAGACTTTGCTGTCTCTTATGAATTCATATCCTATGGATGCTCTTGCCATTACTATGGATGAGAAGGGGCCTACCTTCCGTCATGAGCTATATCCTGAGTATAAAGCGAATAGAGAGAAGGCGCCTCAGGACTTACATGCCCAAGTCCAGCCGATAAAAGATACACTGTCAAAAATGAAGATTCCCGTACTCTCTCGCTTGGGTTTTGAAGCTGACGATTTAATGGCGTCTCTTTCATCTTTTGCCAACGAAAACGGATGGAATGTTGTGATTGTCACAGGAGACAAGGATCTCTGTCAGTTGGTGGGGGAACACGTCATTGCATTGAGGCCGCCTAAGAATGGTGAGAAAAAGTATGTATTCATGGATAAGGAAGGAGTAAAGGAGTTCTATGGAGTATATCCGGAACAGATTGTGGACTACCTGACTATTCTTGGAGACGCTTCAGATAATGTCCCTGGTGTAAGAGGCATAGGAGAAAAGGGTGCTGTAAAGCTTTTGACAGAGTATTTGACACTGGACGGAGTATACAGACACTTAGATTCCCTCTCCAAAGGAATGAGAAAATCTCTTGAAGAGTCAAAGGATAATATTGAACTCTCAAGAACGCTAATCAAGCTCAGATTCGATGCTTCTCCTGAAGGCTTTGATCTTGAAGCTATGCGTACTTCTTCTTTCGATATCCCTGCCGCCGCTGAAGACTTTTTCATCAGAGATATGAAGAAAATAGCTGAGATGGCATCTTCAAAGAAAAATGGAGGGGAAGGAAGGTTCTCTTACAAAGAGAAATATAGTGAAGAAGATACCGTAGCTATAGAGCCTTTATTGACAGATGGCGAGAAATACCTCTTGGAGAAGGGAAGCTACGAGATTATAAAAGATAAGACAGAACTGGAGAAGAGACTGGAGAAGGCAGTGCTATTTGGCTCTCTTGATGTGGCTTTGGAGTTTTTGTCTGATGGCTTTGAGCCCGATTCCCCGCTGTTGGGTGTTTCGCTATCTCTCGAGCCATTGAAAGCTTTCTTTGTTCCTTTCGGAGATGACGGAATTAATCTTTCTGATTTTTCAGAGATTTCTAATAAATACCTCTCTGGAAAGATGAGAGTAATATCACACTCGGCAAAATCGCAGCTATCTAGAAGTAAGCGTTTCTCCATTCCGCTCGAAGTAAAATCAGACACTATGATAGAAGCTTGGATGGTGAATTCAAACGAAGGAGTATTCTCTCTTGATTTCACAGTCTCCAGGTATTTTTCACAGACACTTCTATCTATCTCCGACCTTTGTGGAGAGGGTAGCGTTTCATCTCTCTCTCTGGAAGAAAAGGCAAGATATACAAACTCAAGGGCCGATTATATTCATAGATTGTCGAGAGTGTTGGAAAGAAGACTCCATGAGAAGGGACTCTGGGATGCGTATATATCTATGGAGATTCCTCTGATTCCTATTCTTTCAGAGATGGAAGAGAATGGTATTCTTCTCTCAGAGGAGAGGATGAATGAACTAAAGACAAAGACAGACCAAAGACTTAATGACCTTGTCTCATCCATCTACAAAGAAGCTGGGTATGAGTTTAACATCAACTCAACGCTTCAGCTTTCAAATCTACTCTTTGAAGAGAGGAAGCTTCCTCCTGGGAAGAAGACCCAGCGTGGTTATTCTACAGATACTGCTACACTGGAGGGACTAAGAAACACAGGAGACCCTATTATCGAAGAGTTATTGGAGTATAGAGCGCTATCTAAGCTGAAGAGTACATATATAGATGTGCTACCAACCCTAACAGACGAAGAGGGGAGAATACACACATCCTTCCTTCAGACTGGAACTGCTACAGGTCGCCTATCCAGTAGAAACCCGAATCTGCAGAATATTCCTGTCAGGACAGATGAGGGAAGACTAATAAGAAATGCCTTTGTTCCAGGGGATGGAAACATATTTATCAGTGCAGACTACTCTCAGATCGAGCTTGTGGTGCTTTCTTGGATGGCCAAGGATCCGGGACTAATGGATGCCTTCCTCTCTGGAGAGGATGTCCATAAGTATACAGCCGCCTTGATATATGAGAAAAATGTAGATGATGTAACTCCAAAAGAAAGAAGAGTTGCAAAGACTATTAACTTCGGCATTATGTATGGTATGAGTGCCTTTAGGCTTTCAAACGAACTTGGCATAACGAGGACTGAGGCCCAGGAGTTTATCAATAAGTATTTCCAACGTTATAACGGTGTAAAGCAGTTTGTGGAAGATACTGTAAAGAGTGCCGAAGAGAAGGGATATGTAACTACGTATTGGGGGCATATGCGTGAAATAGTAGGCATCAACAGCAGGAATAAAACGGAGAAGGCTGCTGCAGAAAGAACAGCTGTAAATAGCGTTATACAGGGGACTGCAGCTGAAATCATGAAGAAGGCCATGGTCAGTGTCTCCTCTGTTTTGAAGGAGAGAGGCTTTAAGACGAAGCTCTTGTTGCAGGTCCATGACGAGTTGATATTCCAGGTTCCAGTTGATGAGGCGGATGAAGTGGAGAAACTAATAAAAGAGAAGATGGAAAATGTTGTTTCGCTTCCTGTTCCACTTTGCTCTTCTGTTGAGAGGGGAAATAGTTGGGGGGATATGCACTGATGATAATCGGGCTTACAGGAAAGAGTTGCTCAGGAAAAGACTATGTGGCCCACTTGTTTGGGGAGGAGTTTGTAGTAATCGACGAAGATAAGCTGGGACATGTGGCTTTGGATAATAATAGAGAGAAGCTGGTTGCTGCTTTCGGAGATTCTATTATTACAGATGGGAGAGTAGACAGGAAGAAGCTTGGCCCAATGGTCTTTTCCGATAAAGAGAAACTGGAAAAGCTAAACTCAATTTCTCATCCCTGGATGGTTGCTGAGACCCTCTCTCTATGTAGAGAAGCGGAGAGGGAGGGCAAGATTGCTGTGATCAATGCAGCAATTCTTGAGAAAATGGGCTTCGTCCCCTACTGCAATGAAGTGGTTTTGGTGTCTTCCCCATACTCCGAGAGGCTGAAAAGGGCGGTAATGAGAGATAAAATAACCCCAGAAGCCTTCGAAAAAAGAGACGAAAGCCAAAAAGATATTGGTTCAACACTCTCAAAAGGGAGTGTCAAGGTAACTAATATTATAAATGATGGTGATAAGGAATCACTTTCTCGACAAGTGAAGGAGTATTGTGATAGTATTTTAAGTAAGAGGTCCCAATGAGCAGAAGATCAGGCGCAGTGGCATTGACTGCAACAATAACGGTCACTATTTTTGTGGCTGCCATGACATTTGTCTTGAATCCTAAGGACGGAAGTGACGACTATGCCTCAAAAGTATTGGAAGAGGCGAAGAATAGACAGAGTGTTCCTGTCACAGTGGTTAATAGACCATTGGAGACTGATATTGAAGTTCTCAGGGATGAAGACATAATGGCAGGAAAAGTATCTGTTATTCTTAAGGAAGACGAAGATTTCCTTGGATATATGGGAGATAAGTCCGCTGAATATGTAGGAGAGAAAATCTCTGATCTTGAGGAGATTTATGCGTCCGATACAAGTAAGCGTATTAAAGACGGCGACGAAGAGACACGCTCCTATGCCGATAGTCTCTTTGCTTCTTCAAAAGCATATACTGATGAGAAGGAAAAGGCTTCTGCTTCTTATTCAGAGACTTTGGTCAAGGAAGCAAATACTTACACTGATAATCAATCATCCGCTTTGACAGAGGAGATTGCATCTCTTAAAGCTGAGATATCTTCTCTAAAGAGCGAATTGGAGAACGTGAAGGAATCTAGCTTCACACGTGACGAGGCTGTTTCCTCTCTCCTTAGGGATGAAGAGTTTATGACTTCCCTCAGTGAAGAAGTTTCCAAGAGAGTGGGCGTTGAAATCGACGAAGAAGAATTGGCTTCTCTTATACTCTCTTCTTCTACTTTCAACAAAGGCTTAGAGGAAGCAATGCGTGATTATTATGCTGTTCTCGAAAGTGAGAAAAAGGCGGCTTCTTCTATCCCTATTCCTGTCTTTGATACTGCAACGAGCGAAGAATACTCGGAAGAAGAGTATTTGGAAGAAAGAAATAGCCAGAGGGGAGATGAGATTAATAAGATCCTGACCTTCTTGGGTTATTGACTACTAGCCATCCTTCGGGGTGGCTTATTTTAAAGTATGTATATTCCTGAAGTTATTAAGAATAATATCGTCAACAAACCATACACCTTTGATTCAAAAGGTAAGTCTGGAGCTGTGATTATGATGTTTCATGACGCAGTGTTGAAGATCGAAAAAGCATCAGATGAAGTCAGGAGAGAAGAAAGAGTTATATCATGGCTTGGTAGTAGGCTTTATGTACCTTCCACTATTATGAGCGTAGAAGAAAATGGTATGATATACCGCTTGATGGAGAGGATAAGAGGGAAAGATCTATCTTCTCCATGTTTTCTGGAGACTCCGACTCTACTCTTAGACTTATGTGCCAGAGCCTATGAGGCACTCTTCTCTATAGAGATATCAGACTGTCCAAGTTGTAGAAGCCTCGACATTTGCCTCAAGGAAGCGGAAGAAAGAGTGGAGAACAATTTAGTTGATGTTGATGACGCTGATCCATCTACCTTCGGTAAAGGAGGTTTTTCTTCTCCGGAAAAGCTACTAGAGTGGTTAATCGATAATAAACCGGAAGAGGAAAAAAGCTTTATCCATGGTGATTTCTGTCTGCCAAATATAATACTTGGAGAAAACGGGGATATAGGGTTTATTGATCTAGGGAGAAGCGGAGTAGGCGATAGATATAATGATATAGCACTCCTTTCCAGAACTCTTAAGAGTAACTATGAGGGGCGATATAACGGAGGAAAACAATATACTGGGTATAGAGAAGAAATGTTATTTGAAAGACTTGGGGTAAAGAAAGACGAGGATAAGGTAAGGTATTATCTTCTTTTGGATGAGTTATTCTGAATTTGGGTTTAGAATGTAGCCATGAAAGATAACGATTTGTATTCACTTCTTTCTTCACTTGTTTCTACTTGCTCTGTAAGTGGAAGTGAAAGAGGTATTGTTGATTTTCTGGATAGAGAACTCACTAGACTAGGTTTCTCTACAGAGCGTATGGAGTCTGGCTCCATATGTGGTGTTCTTTGTGGTGATAGACCCGGTCCCACTGTATTGTTGGATGCCCATATAGATACTGTTACAGTCCCTGATAAATCAAAGTGGACTCATGATCCATTCTCCCTTACAAGAGACAACGGGAGATTATATGGAAGAGGAACCAGCGATATGAAAGGAGGGCTAGCCGCCATCATCGCGGGAGCCTCCGAGTTTGTAGGACGAAGTTTTCCAGGTAGGATTGTGATTTCTTGTATAGTCGAGGAAGAGAGATTTGAAGGTATTTGCTCCAGGGAAGTATCTCGTAGATTTAAACCCGACTATGTAGTAAT
>JALFCJ010000061.1 GCA_022771185.1 Spirochaetales bacterium
CAAATCTTTTGTAGCCATTAAACTCCTTTAGGCAAAATGCTGATATTCGATAAAGTTTCTTTTGTACATAGGTACTGGAAAAGGATATCACCAACAATTAGATGGTGTCAAATGAGTTATATGGTATAAATGACATGATAGGTACATTTTTTATATAAATTAAGAAATTTTCTCCTTTTTCGTGATTTGGAGTCGAATCTCTGTATCAGAAACTAAGAGCCTGCAATGATCAGCTTGATTCCTATTAAAGTGAAAACTAAGGATTGAGAAGAAAGAATCATTATGCAACTCCCTTTGACTGGTTTCTTTGGTAGACACCCACTTCCTCCACCATATAAATCTTTTGACTATGGGGACAAAAGACTAGTCTTTTCGGTGAGATTAAAAAAAGGCTCCCGAAGGAGCCTTAGAGAGAAAGTCGACGCTATCAGTCGAGAGCGTGTCCAGCTGAACCAAGAACATCGATGTTTTTGTGCATATACATCTTCTTGAGAGCTTCTCTAGCTGGTCCGAGGTACTTTCTTGGGTCGAATTCGCTTGGCTTCTCAGCAAGAACCTTGCGGATTGTTCCAGTCATAGCAAGTCTTCCATCTGAGTCGATGTTGATCTTACATACAGCAGACTTTGCAGCCTTTCTGAGCTGATCTTCAGGAATACCTACGCTGTCCTTAAGCTTTCCACCATACTCGTTGATCATCTTTACATATTCCTGAGGAACAGAAGAAGAACCATGGAGAACGATTGGGAAGCCAGGGAGTCTCTTCTCGACTTCAGCGAGGATGTCGAATCTTAACTCTGGTGGAACGAGAATGCCTTCTGCGTTTCTTGTGCACTGCTCCGGTGTGAACTTGTAAGCACCATGGCTTGTTCCTACACTGATAGCAAGTGAGTCTACACCTGTCTTAGAAACGAAGTCTTCTACTTCTTCTGGCTTTGTGTAGTGGGAAACAGCTGAGCTTACTTCATCTTCGATACCAGCGAGAACACCGAGTTCTCCTTCAACTGTAACGTCAAACTGATGAGCATACTCTACAACCTTCTTTGTGAGAGCAACGTTTTCATCATAAGGAAGAGAAGATCCATCGATCATAACAGAAGAGAAACCGTTGTCGATACAATCTTTGCATGTTTCGAAGGAATCACCATGGTCGAGATGGAGAACGATTGGGATGTCACAACCAAGTTCGTGAGCATACTCTACGACGCCTCTAGCCATATTTCTGAGAAGATTGATGTTTGCATAATCTCTGGCGCCTCTGGATACCTGAAGAATAACAGGGCTCTTTGTTTCGACACAAGCCTGAACGATTGCCTGCATCTGTTCCATATTGTTGAAGTTGAATGCACCGATGGCGTATCCACCCTTGACTGCCTTGGCAAACATGTCTCTTGTGTTTACCAGTCCAAGTTCTTTGTAGCTTGTCATATAATAAGCCTCCTAAATGTGAAACCGCTATTAATTTACCGATTTAATGCCCATAGGTCAATGTTAAAGCGCCTTTAAATCTACCATTGCCCCAAATCTTTTCTTAGAATAGAATTTGAGCGATGAAAAAGAAGAAGACTTTTGTTTTTTTTATTATATTGGCCATGCTGGTCATCTCTCTTTTATATTTCTTCCTGACTCCCTATGTAGAGTATAGGGAGCCTGAGTTGCCGTCGCTTTATTCGAAGAGGCTAACTCATCCATCCTCTTCTTTTTCATTTTTTGTAGGAAAGGAAGGGGGAGTGTTATCGAGAATAAAGAAGCCTTCTTTAATTGTTTATTCTCCTCTTTCCAGTGTTTCTGATACTGATATCCCTACGCTGCAGTGGGGAAGAGGTGACTTAGAGGCTGATGTCTCCATATCATTCTCCAAAAGTGATATGTATAAATCATTCTTAGACTCAAATTCTGGTAGGACCATCGGATTCTTGTATAACGAGAACGATAGAGAAGGAGAGAATATGGCAGAGTCTCTCTCTTCCAAGTATCCGAATCTTGTTCCTGTTCCATACTACGATAGAGTCTCTGTCGTGAATAAAGACGAGATAGTAGGATTAATGGACTCTCTTTGGGGAGTGATAGTTTATAACGCTGAAGAGAGTAGGGAAGCTTGGCTCTCTACCAAAGCAAAAGTCGTCATGGATCCCGTTTCTGCCGCTTCTGCAGTAAGCGTCGAGAGAGTTATAGCCATTACTCCAGACTGGAACGCTATTATTAAGGGCGCTCTAAAAGGCGGCGATATCTCTTTTGACTACACTTTCACTGTGCTTGAGAACTGAAATAAAGTTTTCTTTCACTCTTTCTTTCAGCTCTTCTTTATCAACTCCCTTTAGAGAAGCGATAAACTCCAAAGTATATTCAGTGTTCATAGGAGTATTTGGTTTACCACGCATGGGGACAGGAGATAGATAGGGGGAGTCTGTCTCAAATAGAATCCTATCTAAGGGGCAGTATTTTGCACTCTCTCTTATGTGCTCATTTGCTTTATATGTGATATTCCCTGAAAAAGAGAGACATGCGCCTCTATCTAATATCTTCTTTGCTGTCTCAAGGCCAGAAGAGAAAGAGTGCATGATAGTTCTGTCATCAAAGTAGGGAGAGAGAGACAAAAGCTCTTCGTCAGCGTCCCTGGAGTGCACTATAAGAGCCAGGTTCAGTTCTTTGGAAAGTAGTATTTCTCTCATAAAGAGTTCTCTCTGTTTCTCTATTGTCCCGTAGTTCCAATGTTTGTCGAAGCCGCACTCACCGATGGCGTCGGCGCCAAATCTATCTATGTCTTTTTTAAGGTTCTCGATGATAGTCTCGATGCTTTTTTCTTTATCTAGCATCCATGGACCAGCGCCCATACTCATCATTACATCAAGCCGCTCTCCGATGAGTTTGATTCTCTCTTCTGCGTCTCCTGGTTCTGTTCCGCACTCCAGCCCCATAAAAGAAGAGGGAAGGGTGGTGTCTAAGCCACGGGAATGCATTGATGAAATATGAAAGTGTGAATCGAATATCATGAGAGAAAAGATACCACTATGGGAAATAAAATCAAAGCTAAGGGTGTACTTTTTTCTATATAGTCTGATAATCAAAGAATGGATAAGCGTTTAAAAAGAGTACTTTTAGTCATTATTCTTGGTTTTTCTTTTCTTTCTGTAGCTTTAATAGGTAAAGAGGTTGTTGAGACACAAAACTTTAAGATCATATACGATAAAAGAACAGAGAATGCAGCAAAAGAGTTATATAGTTTTGTAGAAGAAGCTTATTCTGAATTAGTCGAGTTTTTCAGAGAGGATCCGAAACTCTATCTTCCTATATACATCAACCCAAACGAGAAGGATTATAACGCGTATTTCACCACCGTCCCTTATAATAG